>NZ_JBEGDB010000077.1:0-30549 GCF_043638955.1 Bradyrhizobium sp. 31Argb
GCGCCTGGGGCTCGAAGCCTTCCAGCGCATCAAATTTGGTACCAGTCTGGCGCTCCGCGATGTGTGAATCGGACAGCGTAAGAACGGGGAGAGGGAGAACTCAGACCCTCAAATACCCCCTTATCATCGGCAGGAAGAAGATCGCGACATTGATCGTGAAGCCGATGGTCCAGAGGATCGAGCGCAGGGTCGGGCGGTTGCCGAGATAGGTGAAGACGTAGGCGATCCGCACGATCAGGAACAGCACCGCGAGTTCATCGATCAGCCGCAAGGGTCCCACGCGGAATTCAGCGAGCAGCACCGCGAAGGCAAAGAACGGAAACGCCTCGATCCCGTTCTGGTGGGCGCCGAGCGCGCGGGCCCGGATCGGGTCGTCGTAGAAAGCGGGATCGCGCGGGTTGGAATTGTCGAAACGGCCGCTCGCGGTCCACTTGGCGGCTGCGATCGTCAACAAATACAGCATCAGCGTTCCGAACACGCACCATTCGGCAACCGTCATGGTTTCTCCCCGCATTGCGCCGAGAGCCTAGCTAGAGAGCATGATCCGGAAAAGTGGAAACCGGTTTTCCGAAAAGATCATGCTCAAACAGAGAGATTAGATCCTGATCCGATTTCGGATCAGGATCTAACGCTCGGTTGTCTTGACAAGAATGGGGCAACGCGCGAAGCCACGGCGGTCATGACCGTGGCCGTCCCAATCGGAAACGCGATGCCGGCAGCGCAAGCCCAGCCGGATCGCATCGGCGTGCTGCTGGTCAACCTCGGCACGCCCGACACCGCCGACGCCCCGGGCGTGCGGGTATATTTGAGGGAATTCCTCTCCGACCCGCGCGTGATCGAGGATCAGGGGCTGCTGTGGAAGCTGATCCTCAACGGCATCATCCTGCGCACGCGGCCGCGCACCAAGGCGCTCGACTACCGCAAGATCTGGAATACCGAGAAGGACGAGTCGCCGCTGAAGACGATCACACGCTCGCAGGCCGAGAAGCTTGCGGCGGCGATCGGGGAAGACGATGTCGTGGTCGATTGGGCGATGCGCTATGGCAATCCCTCGATCCGGGCGGGGATCGAGGCCCTGACGGCGCGGGGCTGCAACCGGCTGTTGGTGGTGCCGCTCTATCCGCAATATTCCGCCGCGACATCGGCGACCGTCTGCGACGAAGCGTTCCGGGTGCTCTCAAGTTTGCGCGCGCAGCCGACCATGCGGGTGTCCTCGCCGTACTATGACGATCCCGTCTATATCGATGCGCTGGCGGTGTCGATCAACGCGCATCTGGCGACGCTGCCGTTCGAGCCGGAATTGATCCTGGCGTCCTTCCACGGCATGCCGCAGAAATATGTCGACCAGGGCGATCCTTATTTCTCCCAGTGCGTCGCAACGACGGAAAGCCTGCGCAATCGCCTAGGGCTCGATGCCTCCCGGCTGATGCTCACCTTCCAGTCGCGCTTCGGCAACGATGTGTGGCTGCAGCCCTATACCGACAAGACCGTCGAAAAGCTCGCCAAGGACGGCGTGCGGCGAATTGCCGTCGTCACCCCCGGTTTCTCCGCCGACTGCCTGGAGACGTTGGAAGAGATCGCGCAGGAGAACGCCCACATCTTTATGCAAAATGGCGGCGAGCAGTTTGCCGCGATTCCCTGCCTGAACGACAGCGAGCCTGGCATGGACGTGATCCGCCAGCTCGTGCTGCGCGAACTTCAGGGCTGGATCTGACGTCGGCCCGTAGCCCCGTAGTCCGGGTGGAGCCAACGGGTCGCGCGAACGCGCGCCCGATGACAGGCTCCACGCAACCCGGGGCCAGTCGCAAACGCGGATGTAGATGTCCCGGGTTACGCGTTCGCTCCGCCCGGGCTACGGAAACGCGCATCCGCGTGACGGGCCCACACATCATTTACGTTCACAGGCTATATCTGGCAGCCTCGCGAACCGCTCCTTAACTATGTGTCAACCAACAGCCGGCTGAACCGGTGCCGCGGTTTTGCAGACCAAATGCAGGGCCGCGCCGGCTTTCGCCGGTCTTGGAGGACTTTATGAGTGGTTTCGACATTTTCGCCATCGCCCTTGTTCTGCTTGTTATCGTCACGCTGTTCGCCGGTGTGAAAACCGTTCCGCAAGGCTACGGCTGGACCATCGAACGCTTTGGCAAATACACCCGCACGTTGCTCCCCGGCCTCAATCTCATCGTGCCCTATTTCGATCGCATCGGGCGCAAGATAAACATGATGGAGCAGGTGATCGAAATCCCGGAGCAGGAGGTGATCACCAAGGACAACGCCACCGTCACCGCTGATGGCGTTGCCTTCTTCCAGGTGTTCGACGCCGCGAAGGCGAGCTACGAGGTCGCCAATTTGCATCAGGCGATCACGGTGCTGACGATGACCAACATCCGCTCGGTGATGGGTTCGATGGACCTCGACCAGGTGCTGTCGCATCGCGACGAGATCAACGAGCGGCTCTTGCGCGTCGTCGACGCCGCGGTCTCGCCCTGGGGCGTCAAGGTCAACCGCATCGAGATCAAGGACATCGTACCGCCGGCGGACCTCGTGGAGGCGATGGGCCGGCAGATGAAGGCCGAGCGCGTCAAGCGCGCCGACATCCTGCAAGCGGAAGGCCAGCGGCAATCGGAAATCCTGCGCGCCGAGGGCGCCAAGCAGGGACAGATCCTGCAGGCCGAAGGCCGCCGCGAAGCCGCCTTCCGCGACGCCGAAGCGCGTGAGCGCTTGGCGGAGGCTGAGGCGAAGGCAACGCAGATGGTGTCCGAAGCGATCGCCAGGGGCGACGTTGCCGCACTCAACTATTTCATCGCCGACAAGTACATCAAGGCGTTCGGGCAATTGGCTGATTCGCCGAACCAGAAGATCGTGATGCTGCCGATCGAGGCAACGAGCGTGCTGGGCTCGCTTGCCGGCATCGGCGAGATCGCACGCGCCACCTTCGGTGAAAGCACAGCTTCGGCAGCCGCCGCCGCGCGCCGCTCCTCGGTGCCGCCGACTGGGCGAACCCCGTCCCCGGTCGCGCCGCAGCGATGAGGGCGTGCTAGCATTGCGCCTGCGGAATTAGAGATCGTGTCATGACCGAGATGTTTTCGACATTGGGTACCTGGAACTGGCTGATCTTCGGCTTCATCCTGATGGCGCTGGAGTTGGCGGCGCCCGGCGTATTCCTGTTCTGGCTCGGGCTGTCAGCGCTCCTGGTCGGGCTGGTGTCGTTCGTCATCAATCCGGTTTGGCAGACCCAGTTCCTGATGTTCGCCGCGTTCGCGGTCGCCGCTGTGCCGGCATGGCGGCACTTTGCCAAGAGCGGGACCTCGGCAAGCGCGAGCAGCCCGTTCCTCAACCGGCGCACCGAAGCCCTGATCGGCCGCGAGTTCACGCTGGAGAAGCCGATCATCGACGGCTCAGGCACGGTGCGGATCGATGACACGATCTGGCGCGTCGCCGGCCCCGACGCGCCGGCCGGCAGCCGCGTCAAGGTGATCCGCGCCGACGGCGCCAGCCTGACGGTGGCGGTGGCGTAGCTCGGTCTCTTCACCTCTCCCTTCGGAGGGGATGTTTCCGAGCGTGCGGCACTGACCGTCGATTCACCCTTGGCGCTTGGTCCACTGCTCGGCGAAGCGGTGCAGCGGCAGGAAAGTTTCGAACAGCTCTCGTCCGAGCGCAGTGAGAGTGTACCCTTCGCCCGAAGCGAGTTCGACAAATCCGGCCTCGCGCAATTCGGTCAGCCGTGTCTGCAGGATGGTCGGGGACGCCTGGTCGCAGACCTCGCGCAAGGCGCGTGAGGTGAGGGCGCCGTCACGCAATTCCCAGATGATCCGCAAGGTCCAGCGCCGGCCCAACAGGTCGAGCAGCGCCATGATCGGCCGGCCGGTTCGGGAGCCGCGGACCGAGCGCTTTCCGGCGACTGAGGGGGACTTCGGCATCGCTGTTTCCTGCTTGCGTCTTGCTACAGATATTGTAGCGTGTTGCTACGTTTATTGTAGCAGAGGAGCCGGCCATGTCACGGATCGCCCCGCTCGAGCCGCCCTATGCGGTCGAACTGAAGGAGCAGTTCGACCGCATCATGCGCGGCGCGCCGCCGCTTCTGTTGTTTCGTGTGATCGCAAGCCAGGACCGCGCCTGGCAGAAATTCACCGCCGGCAGCCTCTTGGATCGCGGTCCACTGAGCTTGCGGGAGCGCGAGATCGTCATCGACCGCACCTGCGCGCTGACCGGCTGCGAATATGAATGGGGCGTCCATATCGCAACCTTCGCCGACGCCGCATCGCTGACCGAACCGCAGGTCCGCGCCACCGTGCACGGCGAGGCCGATGATCCCTGCTGGTCGCCGGCCGAGCAGGCGCTGATCGCCGCCGTCGACGCGCTGCATCACCGCGCAACGCTGAGCGACGCCGAATTCGCGGCGCTGTCGGCGCATTATGATGACGCAAAGATACTGGAGATCATGCTGCTCTGCGGCTTCTATCGCACGGTCTCCTACATCGCGAACGGCCTGTCGTTGCCGCTGGAGGCGAAGGCCGCGCGGTTTCCGCAATAACGACGGCGTCGTTGCGGACAAGACGGTGTCACCACCCTTCGTCATTCCGGGGCGCGCCCCTTGGCGCGAGCCCGGAATCCATCGGGCCACGAGTGTCGCGGAGTAATGGATTCCGGGCTCGATGCTTCGCATCGCCCCGGAATGACTGTCCCCGTCATTGCGAGCCAACGGGTCGCGCGAACGCGCGCCCTGTTGGCTCGCAATGACGATGTGGATGCTTTGGGTGCGACATAACAACCCGACGGGCAAATCACCGAAAGTCTGTCCAGATCGTCACGCGAAAATAAATCGCTTAACCCGTCGGGCAAATCAGTGATTTAACTCCGCGCGTCTTACCCAAGATGAGGGGCGGGTCGCGATCGTCACGAACGTTGCGGTGAGATGCGGTGGACGCGGGTGTCACGACTGACGAGCGTGGCGCGCGTGGACGGCGAAGTCGTGTGGTCCTGGCGCCCCGACGCTGGCGCTAAGTCCTGGGGGATGGAAACATCCCTAAGGGTGACGGTGGCAAGAAAGCCCGGTCACCGGGGAGAGCACGAAATAAGCCGTAACACCATCGCGCAGGGAAAGCCGGAATGCTTCGGTTGAACCTGTGGTCCTACCCCCGTGCTTTTTGTTGCACGGGACCCATGGGTGCAACCGGCACCCGGCTTTCCCTGCGCCCTCTGCTATCGAGGAGGGTGGAAAGTGACGCAAAGCTCGGGCGCAACGCGCCGCGAGAATGCGAACGCACATCCGCTCCGCTGTTTGACAATTGAATCATAAGTCGCGACTACGCCGTAGGGTGGGTAAAGCGAAGCGTGCCCACCACCATGAGCACGGCGTTGGATGGTGGGCACGCTTCGCTTTGCCCACCCTACAGCCTATCTCCTCACCTTGAGGAGACCGCGTAGCGGTCGTCTCGAAGGGCGAGGGTCTGACAGTCGTAGGATGGGTAGAGCGCATCATTCGCGCCGCTTGCTTCATCGCGATGGGTTGCGCTTCGAGACTGGGCAAGAATCTTGGCTGATAGGCCGATGCGTGTACGATTCGGTTATGCCGAATCATAGGTTCAAGGCCGGCGTTAGCCGGGATCAGCCGAGTTTCTTCCGCCGCGTGTTGAAGATTATGTGGAGCGTGACAATCCGGTTCGAGTGATCGAGGCGTTTGTCGATGCGCTGGACCTTGAGAAGCTTGGCTTCCGCCACGACGGGTCAGGCGGCGGGGCTGGGCAGCCTCCTTACGATCCGGCCGACCTTTTGAAGCTTTATCTTTATGGCTACACGAACCGGATCCGGTCGTCGCGCAGCCTTGAGCGGGAAGCCGGCCGCAATCTTGAACTGATCTGGCTGCTGAAGCGGCTGGTGCCCGGCTATCGCACCATTGCCAAGTTCCGCAAGGACAACTGGAAGGCGCTTAGGGCTGCGAACCGGGAGTTTGTGCTTGTGGTGCGCGAACTTGGCCTGGTGGGCGGTGAAGTTGTGGCGATCGACGGCGCGTTTTTTGACGGCAACGCCAGCAAGGCGAGTATCAAGACGCAGCGCACGCTCGCCAAGCGGCTCGCGGAGATTGACCGGGAGATCGAGGCCTATGGCGCCACGCTTGAGGCCAACGATCGCGCGGAGGCGGCGCCTGCGCCCGCGGGACGGGATGGTGGGGGAGGCGACGGCGAGGACGTCACGCAAAAGGTCGCGGCCTTGATGGCCAAGCGAGCAAACGTGCAGGCCGATCTGGCGCGGCTGGAAGAGAGCGGCGAGAGGCAGCTGTCGCAAACGGATGCCGATGCCCGGCTGTTGTCGAAGAACGGTCAAGTGGTGGCGGGCTACAACGTCCAGATCGCCGTCGATGACAAACATAAGCTGATCGTGGCAAGCGAGGTCGTCAATGACGGCAACGACACCGGCCAGCTTCACGAGATGGCCAAGGCCGCGAAGCACGCACTCGGCGTCGAGACGTTAACGGCGCTGGCCGACACCGGCTATTACAACGGCAACGCGCTCAAGGCCTGCGAGGAGGATGGGATCGTGGCTTACGTTCCGCAAGCCAAGCGCACCGCGAGGCTGCAAGCGCAAGACCGCATGAGCCATGAAGAGTTCGCCTATGAAGCCGCAGCAAATGTCTATCGCTGTCCCGCCGGCAAGCTCCTGAGCCCAACGGAGGGCCGCAAGATCAACGGCGGCCGCAGCGAGATCAGGCATGTCAGCCGCAAGGCCGATTGCGACGCCTGCGCGTTGCGTGCGCGCTGCCTCTCCGCGAAGACGCCGACGCGCACCGTCTATCGCTGGGAGCATGAAGCCGTCCTCGAACGGCATCGTGCGCGGATGACGGACGCCGAAGCTCAGATGCGCCGCCGGGCCGAACTCGCCGAACACCCCTTCGGCACCCTCAAATGCCGGGCCGGCTACCGCCACTTCCTCGTCCGCGGCTTCGACAAGGTCCGCGGCGAATGGAGCCTGATGGCGCTCTGCTACAACCTCACTCGCGTGCTCAGCATCCTCGGCCTGGATCGGTTCTTGGCCTATCTGGCCAAGCGCCGTCCAAACTGGACGATCTTGCTTGTCACCGTCCTCGCCGTCATCGTCGACCGGCTCCAAACCCGCAGGCCGCGTCTCCGAGCCAAAATCCGCCCGGCATTCGCCTGGGCCCTGTAATCCGGGCGGAAAAAATTCTTACCCAGTCTCTGCGCTCTACCCATCCTACACGCTCCCATGCGAGCCTACGCTACGCCCGCGCGCAGGAAGTCGTGGAAATGCACGATGCCGACCGGCTTGCCGGCGTCGACGACGATCAGCGCGGTGACCTTCGAGGCGTTCAGCAATTCCAGCGCTTCGCCGGCCAGCGTGTCGCGGCCGATGGTCTTCGGATTCTTGGTCATGACGTCGTCGACGACGGCGGTCATCAGGTCGGAACGCATGTGGCGGCGGAGGTCGCCGTCGGTGACGATGCCGACGAGATGGCTGCGGCGGTCGACGATGCCGACGCACCCGAAACCCTTCGAGGTCATCTCGACCAGCGCGTCCGACATCCTGGTGCCGAGCGGCTTCAGCGGCACGGCCTCGCCGGCATGCATGAGATCGCGGGTATATTTCAGCATCGCCCCCAGCTTGCCGCCGGGATGCAGCACGCTGAAATCGGTCGAGGTGAAGCCACGGCCTTCCAGGAGCGCGATCGCCAGCGCATCGCCGAGCGCCAGCATCATCAGCGAGGAGGTGGTCGGCGCCAGATTGTGCGGACAGGCCTCGCGCGCCTTCGGCAGCGTCAGCGCGATATCGGCGGCCTTGCTCAGGCTCGAGCCCTTTTCCGCTGTCATCGCGATCACGGGAATGCCGAAGCGCGCGGCGTAAGAGATCAGGTTCTTCATCTCCGGCTGCTCGCCGGACCATGACAGCGCCAGGATGACGTCGTCGGCGGTGATCATGCCGAGGTCGCCATGGCTCGCTTCGGCGGCATGGACGAAGAATGCCGGCGTGCCGGTGGAGGCAAAGGTCGCCGCGACCTTGCGGCCGATATGGCCCGACTTGCCGAGCCCGGTGACGATCAGCCGTCCCTTGGCGTTGCGGATCATCTCCGCCGCAGCGGCAAAGGGCGCGCCGAGGTCGGACCGCAGCGCGGCGTCGATCGCGGCGACACCGCTTGCTTCCGCCTCCAGCGTCCGCAGCGCCGATTGCACGGCGGCATCAGCGGGCTCGGTGTCCGACGATTTCGGCATCAGCGGTTTGGGCTTGGCCATGTCTCTTTCCAGAGAGTCTGTTTCCAGGGAGGAGGGGCGGTGCGCCCAGAGCGCCTCCCTTAGCACGGCCGGCCGCGGGAGGCGACGCAGCCAGCCGCTCTCAACGAGCCATTAACCATAATTGTTTTAACTCCATTAAGGACGTTCTCGGCCCCGTTCCGCGTTTGCCGTGTAAGTCAAGGAATTTGTTGAGGTATTTCTATCGTGGGACGAGGGCGAGCAAGGGGCCGGGCTGGGCGCGCGCGCTATTTGCGCGCGCCTGTTGTGTGCCTTGCCGCGCTCGCGCTGAACGGCCCCCTCGCGCAGGCCCAGACGGTCACGCCCGATCTGTTCAGCCCGTCGCGCACTACTCAGGTAGCGCCGCCTGATTCGCCCCTGCGCAGGACCGCGGCTGAGCTGGCCGATCCGCTCAACGATCCACGATTGCGTGACCGGGATCGCGATGGCCGCGCGCCGTCGCGCATTGGCCAGGTGCCGTCTTACGGCCTGCCGGCTGCGAACGGCGCCTCGACCTCCGGCTATGACTCGCTCAACCGCAAGCGCCAGCAGCCGAAATACTATCCGGCGCAGGCGAGGCCGAAACCGCCGCCCGGCCCCGGGACGCCGCCACCCGCGCCACCGCCGAGGAATTTGGCCGGACAGTTGCGCCTATCGATCCCGCCCTCGGACACCGCCAACAAGCCGCCGGTGCCGCCGGCGATGGCTGGCAATGTGGTGGGCCAGCCGCCGCGCAAGCGGCTCAGGATCGACGACGATCCGTTCGGCGCGGTCGGCGACTATGCCGGCAGCTTCCTGATCAAGTCCGCGGTCGAACTCAGCGCCGGCTATGAAACCAATCCCGGCCGGCTGTCGGTGCAGCAGGGCTCGCCGACATACGTGATCGCCCCGGAATTCCTGGCGGTGTCCAACTGGGAGCGCCACGCGCTGGTCGCGGACCTGCGCGGCTCCTTCACCGGCTACACCCAAAACCTGACGCCGAATGCCGACGGCACAGCGCTCTCCGCGCCGCTCGATATCGATCGCCCCAACTTCATCGGCCATATCGATGGTCGGCTCGACGTCACCCGTGACACAAGGCTGCTGGGCCAGGCGCGGCTGCTCGTCTCCACCGACATCCCCGGCAGCCCGAACGTGCCGGCCGGCCTCGCCAGATATCCGATCTACACCACGCTCGGCGGCACCTTCGGCGTCGATCAGAATTTCAACCGTCTGCAGGTCTCCGCCGGCGCCACCGTCGACCGCACCGATTACCAATGGTCCAGGCTCACCGACGGCTCGTTCAGTTCGAACGACGACCGCAACTTCAGCCAGTATGGCGGCGTCGCGCGCGTCAGCTACGAAGTCAACCCCGCGGTGAAGCCGTTCGTGGAAATCCAGGGCGACAGCCGCGTCCATGATCTGCGGCTCGACCGCTCAGGCTTCGCGCGCGATTCCGCGGGCGGCTATGCAAAGGCCGGCTCGTCCTTCGAGTTCTCGCGGCTGTTGTTCGGCGAAGTCTCGATCGGCTACGCCGTGCGCAACTATCAGGATCCGCGGCTGAACCGGCTGGACGGCCTGCTCACCACGGCATCGCTGACCTGGACCGCGACGCCGCTGACGACGGCGAAATTCTACTCCGACACCCAGCTCGCCGAGACCACGCTGCCGGGCACATCAGGCGTGCTGGCGCGCACCTACACCGTCGAGGTCGATCACGACTTTCGCCGCTGGCTGACCGCGATCGGCAGGTTCACCTACGGCACGCTCGACTATCAGGGCGACAACCGCCTGGACAAGATCTACTCGCTGTCAGGCGATCTCATCTACAAGATGACCCGCAGCCTCTGGATCAAGGGCACCGTCCGCCACGACATACTGGACTCGAGCTCGCCGGGATCGAGCTCGCAGTCGACGGTCATGCTGCTGGGCGTCAGGGTGCAGAACTAGGCGGCGCCCTTATCGCGGCAGATCCGTCTTGCCCATCAGGAACGTGTCGATCGCGCGGGCGCAGAGGCGGCCTTCGCGGATGGCCCAGACCACCAGCGACTGGCCGCGGCGCATGTCGCCGGCGGAGAAGACGTTGGGCAGCGAGGTCTGGTAGTCGCTCGTATTGGCGCGGACGTTGCCGCGCTGGTCGAGCTCGACCGAGAGCTGCTTCAACAGGCCATCGTGTACGGGATGCACGAAGCCCATCGCCAGCAGCACCAGCTCGGCGTCGAGTTCGAACTCGGTGCCGGGCACCGGCTTGAACTTGTCGTCGACCTTGATGCAGTGCAGCTTCTTCACCTTGCCGCCAGTGCCCTCGAATTTCTGGGTCAGCACGGCGTATTCGCGGATCGCGCCTTCGGCCTGGCTCGACGAGATCCGCATCTTCAACGGCCAGTTCGGCCAGGTCACGCCCTTGTTCTCGCGCTCGGGCGGCGCCGTCATGATCTCGAGCTGGGTCACGGACTTGGCGCCCTGGCGCAGCGAGGTGCCGATGCAGTCGGAGCCGGTGTCGCCGCCGCCGATCACCACCACATGCTTGTCCTTGGCGAGGATGTCGGTCACGCCGTTGAGCTGCTCACCGGAGACGCGGCGGTTCTGCTGTGGCAGGAAGTCCATCGCGAAATGGATGCCGTCGAGGTCGCGGCCGGGGATGGGCAGATCGCGCGGGGCTTCCGCGCCACCGGTCAGGGCGATCGCGTCATACTGGCTCTGCAGATCGCTCGGATCGATCGCGCCGGGGGCGTCGCCGCCGACCTGGGCACCGTAATGGAAGGTGACGCCCTCGGCCTCCATCTGCGTGACGCGGCGGTCGATGATGTCCTTCTCCATCTTGAAGTCGGGAATGCCGTAGCGAAGGAGGCCGCCGGCCTTGGCATACTTCTCATAGACATGCACGTCGTGCCCGGCGCGTGCGAGCTGCTGCGCGCAGGCCATGCCCGCCGGGCCGGCGCCGATCACCGCGACCTTCTTGCCGGTCTTCTCGGCCGGGATCTCCGGCTTGAGCCAGCCATTGTCCCAGGCGCGATCGACGATCGCGCATTCGATGGTCTTGATGGTGACCGGGTTGTCGTCGATGTTGAGCGTGCAGGAAGCCTCGCACGGCGCCGGACAGATACGGCCGGTGAATTCAGGGAAGTTGTTGGTCGAATGCAGGTTGCGCGAGGCTTCTTCCCAGTTGCCCTGATAGACGAGATCGTTCCAGTCGGGGATCTGGTTGTTGACCGGGCAGCCGGGCGTGCCCGGCGCAACCGATCCGGTGCCGTGGCAATAGGGAATGCCGCAGTTCATGCAGCGCGCGGCCTGATCGCGGAGGTCCTTCTCGCTGAGCGGAATGACGAACTCGTGGAAATGCTTCAGCCGCTCGGTGACCGGCGTGTACTTGCGGTCGTGCCGCTCGATCTCGAGGAAACCTGTGATCTTTCCCATTAAGCCTGAGGCCCCTGCACCCTGGTTCGTCTTGTTTCGTTCGTCATTGCGAGGAGCGATAGCGACGACGCAATCCACCTGTCCGCGGACCGAGTTTATGGATTGCTTCGCCGCGCTCGCAATGGCGGTCTTATAACCTTCCGTGATTACGCTCCGATCGCGATTTTCGGCTCGGCGTCGGCGTTCGCCTTCATTTCCTTCAGTGCGCGACGGTACTCGACCGGCATCACCTTGCGGAACTTCGGCAGCCACGTCTTCCAGTCCGCCAGGATCTCGGCGGCTTTCCTCGAGCCGGTCAGCTTGGCGTGCCGCGTGATCAGCACATGGAGCCGTTCGACATCGGAATCAAGCAGGTTCTGGAACACGTCGACCTGCCCATGCGCCTCGAGATCGCCGGCATGGTGGTAGGTGGCGGCGTTGATCATCTCTTCCGACAGCACCGGTTCCAGCTCGACCATCGAGAGGTTGCACAGTTTCGGGAAGTCGCCGGCCTCGTCCAGGACATAAGCGATACCGCCTGACATGCCCGCCGCGAAGTTCCGGCCGGTCTTGCCGAGCACCACGACGATGCCGCCGGTCATGTATTCGCAGCAATGATCGCCGGCGCCCTCGACGACAGCGACCGCGCCCGAGTTGCGCACAGCGAAGCGCTCGCCGGCGATGCCGTGGAAGTAGCATTCGCCCGCGATCGCGCCGTACATCACGGTGTTGCCGACGATGATCGACTCCTCCGGTACGATGCCGGAGATCTTCGGCGGCTTGACGATGAGGCGTCCGCCGGAAAGGCCCTTGCCGACATAGTCGTTGCCTTCACCTTCGAGCTCGAAGGTGACGCCCCTGGCAAGCCACGCGCCGAACGCCTGGCCCGCGGTGCCCTTGAGGCTGACATGGATGGTGTCGAGCGGCAGTCCTTCGTGGCCGTAGATCTTCGCCACCTGGCCCGACAGCATCGCGCCGGCGGAACGGTCGGTGTTGTTGATCTCCTCCTCGATCCTGACAGGCGCGCCACGGTCGAGCGCGGCACGGGCCTTCTCGATCAGGCGACGGTCGAGCACGGCTTCCAGATGATGGTTCTGGGCTTCCGAGCGGTAGATCTTCTGGCCCTTCTCTTCCTTCTGCCGCACGAACAGCCGCGAGAAATCGAGCCCCTTGGCCTTCCAATGCGCGACCAGCGAGGTCTGGTCGAGCATCTGGGTCTGGCCGACCATCTCGTCGAACTTCCTGTAGCCGAGCAAAGCCATGATCTCGCGCACTTCCTCGGCAACGAAGAAGAAGTAGTTGATCACGTGCTCGGGCTGGCCGGTGAAGCGCTTGCGCAGGACCGGGTCCTGGGTCGCGACGCCGACCGGGCAGGTGTTGAGATGGCACTTGCGCATCATGATGCAGCCGGCCGCGATCAAGGGTGCCGTGGCGAAGCCGAACTCGTCGGCCCCGAGCAGCGCGCCGATCACGACGTCGCGCCCGGTGCGGAAGCCGCCGTCGACCTGCACCGAGATGCGGCTGCGCAGCCGCTCGCGCACCAGCGTCTGGTGGGTTTCGGCGAGCCCGATCTCCCACGGGCTGCCGGCATGCTTGATCGAGGTCAGCGGCGAGGCGCCGGTGCCACCTTCGAAGCCTGCGATCGTCACGTGGTCGGCGCGCGCCTTCGCGACACCGGCGGCAACCGTGCCGACGCCGATCTCGGAGACGAGCTTGACCGACACGTCACCGTCCGGATTGACGTTCTTCAGGTCATAGATGAGCTGCGCCAGATCCTCGATCGAATAGATGTCGTGATGCGGCGGCGGCGAGATCAGGCCGACGCCGGGCGTCGAATGGCGGACGCGGGCGATCGTCGCGTCGACCTTGTGGCCGGGCAACTGACCGCCTTCGCCGGGCTTGGCGCCCTGCGCCATCTTGATCTGCATCATGTCGGAGTTGACGAGATATTCCGTCGTCACGCCGAAGCGGCCCGAGGCGACCTGCTTGATCGCCGAGCGCATGGAATCGCCATTCGGCAGCGGCTTGAAGCGATCGGATTCCTCGCCGCCTTCGCCGGTGTTGGACTTGCCGCCGATCCGGTTCATCGCGATCGCGAGCGTGGTGTGCGCCTCGCGTGAGATCGAGCCGAACGACATTGCGCCCGTGGAGAAGCGCTTAACGATCTCCTTGGCCGGCTCGACCTCTTCGAGCTTCACCGGCTTGCGCTTTTCTTCCGCCGCGGTCTTGATCCGGAACAGGCCGCGCAGCGTCAAGAGCCGCTCCTGCTGCTCGTTCAGGATCTTGGCGAAGGCGCGATAGCGCTCGAGCGAGTTGCCACGCACGGCGTGCTGCAGCGCCGAGACCGACTCGGCGGTCCAGGCGTGATCCTCGCCGCGGGTGCGGTAGGCGTACTCGCCGCCGACATCGAGCGCGGTCTTGTAGACCTGCGCATCGCCAAACGCATCGCCATGCCGCCGCGCGGTTTCCTCGGCGATCTCACCCAGCCCCACGCCCTCGATGCGGGTGTGCGTGCCGGCAAAATACTTACCGACGAAATCGGCCTTCAGCCCGACGGCGTCGAAGATCTGCGCGCCGCAATAGGACTGGTAGGTCGAGATGCCCATCTTGGACATCACCTTGAGGAGACCCTTGCCGATCGACTTGATGTAGCGCTTGACGATCTCCTTGTCGTCGAGCCCGCCCGGCAGGCGGCCCTTCATCGCGATGATGGTCTCGAACGCGAGATAGGGGTTGATCGCCTCTGCGCCGTAACCGGCGAGGCAGGCGAAATGGTGCACTTCGCGCGGCTCGCCGGATTCGACCACGAGGCCGACCGAGGTGCGCAAGCCGGTGCGGATCAAATGATGATGCACGGCGGCGCAGGCGAGCAGCGCGGGGATCGGGATCCGGTCGGTGCCGGTCATGCGGTCGGACAGGATGATGATGTTGATGCCTTCACGCACCGCGCCTTCGGCACGCGCGCAGAGCTCATCCAGCACCTGCTCCATGCCGGCCGCGCCGAAGCCGGCGTGGAAGGTGGTGTCCAGCGTGCGCGACTTGAAATGCGTCTCGGCGACGTCGGAGATCGAGCGGATCTTCTCTAGATCCGCATCGGTCAGGATCGGCTGGCGCACTTCGAGGCGCTTGGTGGAGGCGAGCCCCTGCAGGTCGAACAGGTTCGGCCGCGGCCCGATGATCGAGACGAGGCTCATCACGAGCTCCTCGCGGATCGGGTCGATCGGCGGGTTCGTCACCTGCGCGAAGTTCTGCTTGAAGTAGGTGAACAGCGGCTTCGGCTTGTCCGACAGCGCCGAGATCGGCGTGTCATTGCCCATCGAGCCCGCGGCTTCCTCGCCGGTCGCCGCCATCGGCGTCATCAGGATGTTGATGTCTTCCTGCGAGTAGCCGAATGCCTGCTGGCGGTCGAGCAGCGGCAGGTTCGAACGCACGCTCTTGGTCGGCGCATCCGGCAACTCTTCGAGCTGCATCTGGGTGCGGGCCAGCCAGTCGCGATAGGGATGGCTCTTGGCCAGATCGGCCTTGATCTCGTCGTCGGGAATGAGTCGGCCCTGCTCGAGATCGACGAGCAGCATCTTGCCCGGCTGCAGCCGCCACTTGGTGACGATCTGATCCTCCGGGATCTTCAGCACGCCCATTTCGGACGCCATCACGATGCGGTCGTCTTTTGTCACCAGATAGCGTGCCGGGCGGAGCCCGTTACGATCCAAGGTCGCGCCGATCTTGCGGCCGTCGGTGAACGCGATCGCGGCCGGGCCGTCCCACGGCTCCATCATCGCGGCATGATATTCGTAGAAGGCGCGGCGCTCTTCATCCATCAAGGGATTGCCGGCCCACGCTTCCGGAATCATCATCATCACCGCGTGCGGCAGCGAGTAGCCGCCCTGCACCAGGAATTCTAGCGCGTTGTCGAAGCAGGCGGTGTCGCTCTGGCCTTCATAGGAAATCGGCCACAGACGGCTGATGTCCTTGCCGTAGAGCTCCGAATGCACGGAAGCCTGCCGCGCCGCCATCCAGTTGACGTTGCCGCGCAGCGTGTTGATCTCGCCGTTATGCGCGATCATGCGATAGGGATGCGCCAGCGACCAGGCCGGGAAAGTGTTGGTCGAGAAGCGCTGGTGCACCAGCGCCAGCGCGCTCGCGAAGTCGTCCTCGTGCAGGTCGGGATAATACTTGCCGAGCTGATCGGCCAGGAACATGCCCTTATAGATCACCGTGCGGCACGAGAATGAGACCGGGTAGTAGCCGGCCATGCCGCGATCGCGGCGCTGATAGATCGCCTGCGAGATCGACTTGCGCAGGATGTAGAGCCGGCGCTCGAACTCGTCCTCGGTCTTGCCGACGCCATTGCGGCCGATGAACACCTGCAGGTGATAGGGTTCGGTCGGCCTCACGGTGACGCCGAGGGAGGAGTTGTCGGTCGGCACGTCGCGCCAGCCGAGCAGCTTGAAGCCCTCGTTCTTGATCTCGTCGGCGATGATGCTCTTGATGACGTTGCGCCAGGCGGCGTCGCGCGGCAGGAACAGCGCGCCGATTGCATAGTCGCCCGGCTGCGGCAGCTTGAAGCCAAGCTCGGCCGCCTTGCGCGCGAAGAAAGCGTGCGGGATCTGCACCAGGATGCCGGCGCCGTCGCCGGCGCGCGGATCGGCGCCGACGGCGCCGCGGTGCTCGAGGTTGCAGAGGATGTTCAGCGCGTCGGAGACGATCTGGTGCGAGGGCTTGCCCTTGATGTTGGCGATGAAGCCGACGCCGCAGGCATCCTTCTCCAGGCTCGGGTCGTACATGCCTTCGGCTTTGGGACGCCAATCGTGTTCGCGCGCCGGTTCGTCCGCTTTCGAGGCTGCGGTCGCCGACAGCGTTTCTGTCACGATGGTTTCGCGCTCGAATTCCGACCCGCTCATGTTTCCTCTCAAATTAAGGCTAAAGGGCCTCATGGTCGTTGGCGCACCTTGGGCGTTGCGGCACCCATCGGGCCACCGCTCGTCCTCCGCGAGCCGCAATGTCCTAAATCAGGCGAGGAGCGTTCAACGTCCCTGAGGAACGGCCTTGCCCGCAGCATTCTCGGAGCCCGAAGGGCCGAGTTTCCGTTGCAATCCCTATGCCGGGACTGCCCCGCGATTAAGACAGCTATACTGTCCTAACTCCGACCTTGCCAAATTTTTTTCTATCACACAAGCGCATGAGAGTCCTCGTCCGCATGTAGTTTTGCGTGGAGCGCGGCGGGAGGGCCGCCCCCGATTTGAAGCAAACGCGCCGTGATCCGGCCCAAGGACCGCCGGAATTGCCGATGAAGTTTCCTGCGGGCACCAGAGAGCAAAAATGCTCCACGCCCAGCGTCTTACAGGAGCTACCGGTGATGAAGCTGTTTACGGGATGGGTCTTGTCTGCGGGGCTCGTTCTCTCGGCCCCGACCGCCAATGCGCAGTTGCTGGCGCCCAATCACGTCGGAAATCCGTCGATCGTGACCGTGTCCGATTCCGACGGCCCGTATGCGGCGATGCCGCCGGAAGTGCCGGCGCCGCGTTATGGGCCGGCCTACGGACCGGGACCGGGGCTGCTGCCGCCGATCGAAGTCTACGCCGTGCTGCGCGAAAACGGGTTCCTGCCGCTCGGCATCCCGCGGCAACGCGGGCTGGTCTACACGATCGCGGTGATCGAGCCTGGCGGGAGCGACGGCAGGCTGGTGATCGACGCGCGCAGCGGACGCATCATCCGCTTCATTCCGGCCGACGGGATGGATGACGATTACCGAGGTGATCTGAGCGGCGCCTATGGCCCCGCCGGACCGTTGCCGCCGGCAACCCCTGTTCGCAGCAGCGTGCCACGGCCGCCGGCACCCATTCCGCATGTGGCGAGCCGGACCGTGCCGAAGCCAAGGCCGAACCCGCTGGCAGCAAAGCGCGCGCCGGAACCGGCCCAGCAATCGGCCGCGGTGCAGCAGAAGGCCGCGGAGCCGCAGCAGGCCGTTCCGCCGGCTGCCGCTCCGACCGTCGGCGAGGCGAAGCCGGCTCCGCCCGCCGCGCCGAACATTTTGCCGACCCAGGAAATGCCGCAGGTGCAGGGATTGGAGTAGCAGGTGTTCCTTGTCATTCCGGGGCGATGCGTGCGCATCGAACCCGGAATCCATTTCGCCGCTTGCCCTGTGGATGAATGGATTCCGGGCCTGCGCCTTGCGGCGCATCCCGGAATGACCGAGGGGAAACAAAAACGCCCCGGTTTCCCGGGGCGTTTTGCGCTCGGCCAATATCTGCCGAAGCTGCTGCCGCGATTAGGCGGCGGCCTTGGATCCGTCGGCGACCTGCGGCGCGGCGGAGCCGGTCGTGATCGGAATGCTGCGCGGTTTCTTGGCCTCGGGGATCTCGCGAACGAGGTCGACGTGGAGCAGGCCGTTCTCAAGCGAAGCGCTCTTCACCTGTACGAAGTCGGCGAGCTGGAACACGCGCTCGAAGGCCCGAGAGGCGATGCCGCGATAGAGAACGTTGGAATTGTCCTTGCCGTTCTCGTTGGCGATCTTCTCGCCCTTGATCGTCAGCGTGTTCTCCTTCGCGACGATCGAAAGCTCACCCTCGGAGAAGCCGGAAACCGCAACGCTGATGCGGTAGGCGTTCTCGCCGGTGCGCTCGATGTTATAGGGGGGATAGCCGGGGCTGCCGTCCGAAGTCGCCTGGTCGAGCAGGTTGAAAAAACGGTCGAAGCCAACAGTGGAACGATAGAACGGGGTCAGATCGTAGGTACGCATGATAGTCCTCCAATGAGCGACTGATTCGATTACCCGCCCGCCACCGGGCCGGGCTTTAGTCTGTGTGCAGCCTGATGTTCCAATTCCGAAACACTGGTAGCGGCCTGCACGAAAATGATATGGGTGGGGCTATCAGTTGTTCAAGAGGCGGAAATATCGTCGCTTTTTGGCGCTCACGCCTTGATTCCCGCCGTCCCTCACCTAGCGGTTCCCCTTCATGACGCTCGTCTCCATTCCAGCCAATCCGATTCCGGAAGACGTCGTCAGCGGCACCATCAAGACGCCTGATGGCGCCGAATTGCGTTTTGCGCGCTGGGCGCCGCCGCCGGGCCGCAAGGGAACGGTCTGCGTGTTCACCGGCCGCAGCGAGATGATCGAAAAGTATTTCGAGACCGTGCGCGATCTGCGCGACCGCGGCTTTGCGGTGGCGATGATCGATTGGCGCGGGCAGGGCCATTCCTCGCGGCGGTTGCGCGATCCGCGCAAAGGCTATGTGCGCAGCTTTGCCGATTACGAGATCGACGTTGAAACCTTCGTGCAGCAGGTGGTGCTGCCGGATTGTCCGCCGCCCTATTTCGCGCTGGCGCATTCGATGGGCGGGGCCGTGATGCTGCGCCTCGCGCATGCGGGAAAACGCTGGTTCGATCGCATGGTGCTGTCGGCACCGATGATCGACCTGCCGGGACGCCGCACTTCATTCATCCCGACCGCGCTGCTGCGGATCATGCGGCTCGCCGGCCAGGGCGGACGTTACGTACCGGGCGGCAGCGACGAACTGGTCGGGCTTTCGCCTTTCATCAACAATCCCCTCACCAGCGATCCCGTCCGCTTTGCGCGCAATGCTGCGGTCCTGGAAGAAGACCCCACGCTCGGCCTCGGTGCGCCAACGATTGCCTGGGCCGACACCGCCTTCAAGGCGATGCGTACGTTCCGCGAATATTACTATCCGTCGCAGATCCGCCAGCCGATCCTGATGCTGGCGGCGAGCAACGACACCGTGGTGTCGACTTCAGCGATCGAGGAGTTCGCCTATCACTTGCGCGCCGGCTCGCACCTCGTGATCGCCGGCTCCAAGCACGAGATCCTGCAGGAGCAGGACCGCTACCGCGCGCAGTTCTGGGCGGCGTTCGACGCCTTCGTGCCGGGCACGCCGCTGTTCGGCTGACGCGCGCATTTCCTCGATCGGCTACAAGGTCTTCAGATATTCGATCAGGGCTTCGCGTTCGTTCTTGTCGAGCGCGCGGCCGATGATGCCCTTCGGATACGGCGCGGCTCCCTCGAACGAGTGGCCGGCCACGCTGTTGCCGTGGATGTCGTTTCCGTCGCGATCAGTCGCCGAGAACAGCGTCTGGCCATTCTTGCACGACGTCTCGTCGCCCTTCACGTCGAAGCCGACATGCTCCGGATCGAAATCACGTGCGCCCATGCAGAACTTCCTCGGGCGCTCGGCGGCGGGCCGGAGCAGCCAGTCGAGCGAGGGGACGGAGCCGTTATGCAGGTAGGGCGCCGTGGCCCAGGCGCCGTTGAGCGGGCGCGCGCGATAGCGCGGCGCCGGCGAAGGGTTGGGGCAGTTCTTTCGGTCGCCCCAGAGCTTCTTCTGCTGCGCCGGCGGGATATGCCGCTCGTCCATCCATTTCCGGCTGACCAGATCCACCGTCACCATCAAGGCGAGGGCGTAGGACATCTCGGTGGTAGAGGTCGGCTGAAGGTCAGGACATTCCCACCACTTCGTGAGGTCGCGCGTCGGGTCGATGCCGAGGAAGCCGGGGACCTGAACGGTTCGCATGGTCAGGACATTGGCCTGCGCCGGGTCCGTTCCCATGTCATCCGCCTTTTTCTGGACGGGATCGAGCACCGGGCTCTCGCCGGTACGGTCCCAGCGCGGCGACGACCAGAAGCTCTTGTCTGGAAATTGAGCGTCGAACACGGGATCATTGACCGGACCGAGATGGCATTCGACGCAGATCTCGGCGTACAGCTCGCGGCCCTTGGCGACGCGGTCGGGCTTGAGCTTCCAGGCCTGATCGTCGAAGAGCTGCGACGGCCATTTGGGCGCGGCCAAACCGCCAAAGCGCTGTGGCGTCTGGCTGAAGGGATCGGGACCGCGCAGCATCGATTCGATCCACAGCAGATTCTGCACTTCCACCGACGAGCGGAACAGCGTGTCTGCGGGATACTCGGGCGACATGTTGATCAGCGCGGTCACGCCTAACGCCTCGCCGGCATTGCGGATCAGCGGCTGCTCGATCGAGGCGTCGTATTGGGCATATTTGAGCCACGGCACGGTCCAGATCGGCGGGTAGCTGACCGGCGCGTCCTGGGCGTGGAGGTTCTTTTCGAAGCCGGTGAGGCCGTTGATGGCCAGGTTCTGCGAGAAGACCTGGTTGCCGATGCGGTTGAGCGCGTCGAGGCGGCCGAACCCTTCCTCGGTATCCTTCTGCTGCTTGCCGTCCTCGGTCGTCTTGCCGGCGATGGTCTTGTCATAGGTGTTTTGCCAGTCGAGCAGGAATTTTCCGATCGCCGCCAGCTTTTGCTTGAGCGCGCTGCGGTCTGCATCGCTTGCGTCGCGCCCGAGCACGCGATCCGCGAAGCGCTTGAAACGGAACGGCACATACAAGGTATAGGCAATGGACAGGCCGGTCGCGAGTTCGAGCTTCTTCAGATCGGTCATGGCCGGGCCGCCGTCGAAGCGCACGGCCACGCCCTTGTAGTGAAGCTGTCCGGTGTGACAGGCCGCGCAGGTCAGCCCGATCTTGTCGTCCTCGCGACGGCCCGTCGCCGGATCGACAACGCCGGTCATCCGCGCGAAGCCGACCGGGAAGCCGTCGACATTCTCGACCGCTGTCTTCCACAACCCTGAAGATGCCGGCGCAGGTGTCGTCTCGAAGATGCTTGCATAACCGAAGCGGCGCAGCGTGGTGTCGTCGGTATGGATGGTCTGGGGGCTCGGAATAAAGCCGAAGCGCTCGAGATAGGCGCTCTCCTTCATCAGTCCGGGCGCGCTGAACAGACGCAGGTACGGCTGCTCCAGCGCGGCGAACCAGGCGTAGGGCACCGGGAATGTCGCGGTGCCCTGGCTGACGTGGTGGAACCAGTATCGGTCCTCAAGCGACCAATTCTGGTCGAGCCAGTAGGCGGCTTTGGTCGCTGGCGCGTCCGGCAGTGGAGGCGGCAGCAATTGCGCGAGCTTGTCGGGCAGCACGGCCCTGACGCGATCCGGGAATTGGGTAAGCGCAACCAGAAGCGCGATCACCACGGCCGCTGCGCTGCCGATGACGCGAAGCGTGCGCCTGCCGGGGGCGACTTGCGGCAGGGACTCGATGCGCTCGACGATCCGCTCGGGCAGCCGGCGATCGACGAACAATGTCCTCACCTCCGCAACGCTGAGGTAGCGGTCCTTGCCTTCGCCCTTGCCCAGGATGCGAAGCAGGACGGGCCATTCGCCCTTCATCAACAGCGGGTCGTACCAGCGCCGGTTGCCTTTCGCCCGTTCGAAATTGGCGTGCATGAAGGTCGTGATTTCGGACGCCGTGAGCCCGCGTTCGACGCCGCCAGCGGGATCTCTGCACTCCTGGCCGAATTCGGCCAATCGCGCGATCTGGTCCTCGTGCACATGGGCGTGGGCGTCAAGGATGCGCGAGCCGACGCCGTGCTTGTCGAGCGGGCCGTCGCGCAGTGCATCCAGCTCGGCACCGGACCACCAGCTCTTGAGCAGGCGCCAGGGACTGAGGCCATTCGCCACGAGCGCGACGAGACTAGTCTCGATGCGCACCCGGATATTGCTCAACCCCTTCTTCCCGCTCGCCGCTCCGATCGTCCTTGATAGCGTCGAGAGGGGGGCGATATGGCCGTCGACAAATCCTTCCGCGACCAGCGCACGCAGGAACGGGCAGGGATTGTTCGGAGAAACGTCGATCAGCGGCGCGACCGGCTTCTTGGTGCGGAGGTCGTGCATGGCGCAAAATCCTGGACGCAACGAATCATGAAAAGCTATCGCCCGATAGAAGCGGACGAAGTCTTAACATCCGGAATACGCGCGAATGTTACACGACTACAGCGTGTGGCGAGGTTTGGCTGAATCCCTCAAGTCGGTGAACGATCGGAGGGCGCTGCGCTTGGCTGCGCGCTCGTTCACGACTCGGCGGCGAGCTTCCGGGTTTCGACAAGGGTCAGCCGGGCGAGCGGTACGCCGGCTTTCAAAAGTCCCTCACGATAGTGTTCGATATCGGCCGGCTGCTTCCAATGGAAGTTCTTCAAATGCCGATCGACGGTGAAAATCGGATAGTTGGACATCAAAACGCCGGTCGCGTCCGCCGCCTCCTCGGTCCGTCCCAATTGGGCCAGCGCGGCGGCGCGGATCGCCAGTGCCGGCATATGGTTCGGATTGATGTAGAGCTGCTCGCGCGCCCAGGACAGGGTCGCGTCGTATTGTCCCAGGAGGTAGTGGCTGAACGCGTTCAAGGCCGCCCATTGATAGCGCGGGTCGCTGTTGCCGCGCTGCGCCCCCATCGAAAACAGCTCGATCGCCTGGCGATGCTCACCGCTCACGAGGTGAACATATCCAAGCACGCCGCGCGCGCCCATGTCGTATGGGTTGAGCGCCACGGCACGGTTCGCGGCATCCAGGGCAGCCTCGTAGTGCCCCTCGACCGAACGCACATAGGACAGGATCTGAAAGGCGAAGGACGAGCGCGGGTCGAGCCGAACGCTGGCCTCCGCAAGACTCACGATCGACGTCCATAATTCGCGCGTGCGCTTGAGCCAGCCAAACTGGATGCTCTGCACCTGGATCGTGGCGAGATAGGCGTGCGCGATCGAAAGCGCGGGATCGAGCGCGATCGCTTCCTTGAACAGCGCAATGGACGCCTCGTAATCTTCCCTGGTGTGCCGGTAATAGTAGGAAAGGCCCTTCAGGAATCGATCCCACGCGGTGACATCGTTGGAAAGGCGGGCCGGCGCGGAAGCTTCCGCGCGGAATATCTCGGTGGCGATCGCTGCAGAGAGACTGGTCGTGATCTCGTCCTGCATCGCGAACAGATCGCCCATGTCGCGGTCATAGCGGCCGGTCCACAGTTGCTCGCCGTTCTCAGGCGCGATCAGCTCGGCGGTCACCCGGATCTTGCTGCCGGCACGCCGCACAGAGCCCTGGATCAGGTAGGTCGCGTCGATCTCGCGGGCGATCAGGCGGGTGCTCACATTCTTGCCCTTGAAGGAGAATGTCGAGTTGCGGCTCAGCACCCGATAGAAGGATTGCAGCGAGAGCGCGTGGATCAGGTCTTCGGTCAATCCGTCGGAAAAATACTCGTCGCTGGAGTCGCTCAAATTGGCGAAGGGAAGCACGCCGACGATCGCTGTCCGCGACTGCCCTGGCAGGCCCGACGAATCCCGCACCTGACGCCCACGCGCCTCCGAGCCGCCCGGCTCCCAGGTCAAGACCTCGACAGGGTCCGCGATGTTCTTGAAACGATGGCTGCCGGTGTTGATCAGGGTGGCTTTGAGGTGCCTGCCGGCCTCCTGATAGGCCTTGGCCGAAGCGGCCAGTCCGCCCGGTGGGGAAACCGTCTCGAGCCGGACGGCGATGTTGACGTCATCGCCGAACAATTCGTCCTCGTCGGCCATCACATCGCCCATGTGAATGCCCATCCGGAACTGCATGACGCGGTCGGCCGGAAGCTGGTTGTTGCGTTCCGCCATCAGCATCTGCATCTCGATGGCGGCCTCCAGCGCTCCGACGATGCTGGGAAACTCCAGCAGGAAGCCGTCGCCGGTGTTCTTCAGGATACGGCCGCCATGATTGAGGATGATCGGATGGATCGCGGTACGATGGGCTTTGAAGGCGGCATGCGTGCCCGCCTCGTCGGCCCCCATCATCCGCGAGTAGCCGGCGACATCGGCGCAGACTATGGCAGCTAGCCGTCTCTCCATAACCGTATCTATGCTCCGGAATCGGCCGATGATCGCCGCGTGCGCGGCCGACCGTTCCAATTCTTATAAAACAAGATGTACCTGGCGGAAGCCCGAACCGGAGATCATAGTAATGCAAACGTTCCGGAATTGGCAGCGGATGGCCCCTGAAATGTTAGCTGCACAATTTTTATGTCGTGGAAATAATGTGGGGCGGCTGTTCTTGTCGGTTGGCCAACGCCCGCGTGAGAGATGATGACGATGCTCGGAATTCACGAACTATGGCTTTTCATCCTGTCGGGGCTGCTGCTTAACGTCACGCCGGGGCCGGACACCGCCTATATCATCGGCAGGGGCCTGCAACTTGGATGGCGTGGCGGAGCGGCGGCTGCGTTCGGAATCAGTTGTGGCTGCCTTTTTCATGTCTTCGGCGCGGCGATCGGGCTTTCGGCGGTGCTGATGACCTCCTCAGTGGCCTTTACCGCCCTCAAATGGGTCGGCGCAGCCTATCTCCTGTTCACGGGCGTCCAGATGCTGCTGTCACGCCAGCGCCCGATCGCGGATGTCACCCTTCAGGGTGAGGCGCCGACGCTGCGCCGGGTGTTCTGGCAGGGCGCGCTGACCAATGCGCTCAATCCGAAGGTGGCGCTGTTCTTCCTCGCCTTCCTGCCCCAGTTTGTGGCCGCTGATTCGCCGCACAAGGCCGCCGCCTTCCTGCTGCTCGGCGCGATCTTCGTCCTCAACGGCACGCTGTGGTGTCTCGGCGTGGCGGCCTTTGCGGCGCGGGCGGCGAGGCGGATCCGCCGCTCCAGCGGTGTGATCACCTGGATCAACCGCACGCTCGGCGGGCTGTTCGTCTATCTCGGCTTTCGCGTCGCGATGCTGGAAGCGCGCTAGCCGTGAATCTTCACCAGCGCGCTGCCGGCGAGGTAGAACCCGAGCAGGATCATCGCGATCAGGAACCAGCGGCGGAACGCCTCCGGCTGCAGCCGTGACCGCACCGCCTGCCCAACGAACATGCCAACGAAGGACGCCACCATCGCCACCGCGCCGGGCAGCGCGGTCGCGGCAGTCAACACGCCGGCGGCAGTGAGATTGAAGGCGAGGGCGACGGTTGCGGTGGTGAAGAACAGGCCGAGCGCCTGCACCAGCTCGTCCTTCTCCATGCCGATCGCCTGCATGAATGGCATCGACGGGATCACCTGCACGCCGGTCGCCGCCGAGATCACCCCGGTCACGACGCCGACGATGCCGCCGATCCATTTCTCGTCGCGGCGGGCGACCTTGAAGCTGAAGCGGCTGAGGGCCACGACCGCATAGATGATGAGCAGGAGACCGAGGACGACGGTGCCGTAGGGCGCATAAGGCCCGGTCAACAGCCCGCGGTTCAGCCAGATGCCGACCACGGTGCCGAGCATCAGCGGCCATAGCCGCTTGAGGATGTCGCGCAGATAAGGGCCGACGAAGGTCTGCCAGATGTTGGTGACGATCGCCGGCACGATGACGATCGAGATCGCCTGCGCAGGCGGCATCGTCACGGCCAGCAGTCCCATAGAAACCGTCGGCAGGCCAAGCCCCAGCGTTCCCTTGACGAAACCGGCAAGCAGGAAGGCGAAGGCGATCAGGATAAGCATCGAGTCGAACATGTCTGCACATTGACCGATCGCCGCGAGCGGCACAATCTGGAGATTACGGAGAATGCCTTCGGCTTTGCCGAAGCTGAACGGAGCCTGACATGCGCTTCGACCTGGTCGATCTGCAGCTCTTCATTGCGGTGGCGGAGACACGCAGCATCACCAATGGCGCCTCCCGCGTTCATCTGGCGCTGGCGTCCGCGAGCGAACGGATCAAGGGGCTCGAGGCTGCGCTTGGCGTGTCGCTGCTCAAGCGCGGCCGCCGTGGAGTCGAACTCACCGCCGCCGGCGAAAGCCTGCTCGATCATGCGCGGATCGTGATCCACAATGTCGAAGCGCTGCGCGGCGACCTCGCCGCCTATGCCAGCGGCGTCAGGGCGAGCGTGCTGCTGCTCGCCAATACCTCGGGCCTGTCGGAGCATCTGCCGCGGGCGCTCGCCGCCTTCCTGCGCGAGCATCCCGACATCAATGTCGACGTCGAGGAGCGCGAGAGCGCCGACATTGCGGCTGCGATCGCGACCCGTGCTGCGGATCTCGGCTTCGCCGCCGAGCATGCGCTGCCCGAAAGCGTCGAGCGCTTCCTGTTCAGCGAGGATCGCCTGACGCTGGTGGCCTCGCGCCGCAGCGATCTCGCAGGGCGCCGCCAGATCGATTTCCAGGACGTGACCGACTATGACTTCGTCGGGCTGACCGCCTCGACCGCGCTGCAGGCTTACATCGCCAAGCATGCGGCCCGGCTCGGCGCCCGTCTGCGGTTCCGGGCGCGCCTGCGCGATTTCGACG
The DNA here is from genome assembly GCF_043638955.1 of Bradyrhizobium sp. 31Argb. NCBI lineage: Bacteria > Pseudomonadati > Pseudomonadota > Alphaproteobacteria > Hyphomicrobiales > Nitrobacteraceae > Bradyrhizobium > Bradyrhizobium sp. 31Argb. The sequence goes on from NZ_JBEGDB010000077.1 coordinate 26,676, forward strand.
CGATCTGCCAGATGGTCGCGGCCGATGTCGGCATCGCCGTGATCCCGGAGACGGCCGCGCGGCGCTGCGCCCGATCGATGCCGATTGCGTCGATCCGGCTGCGCGACTCCTGGGCCGACCGCAAACTCACGATCTGCGCCCGCAGCTTCAAGGCATTGCCGCGCCCGGCGAAGCTGCTCGTCGACTACCTGCGCAAGGCCGCGCCGTGACGGGCCGCTCGCTCAACCATTGAGCAGCTTCATCGCCGCTTCGTGCACCCGCGGGTCGCCCGCGGCGATGATGCGGCCGCCACTCTGCGCCGGCTTGCCTTCCCAGGTGGTGACGATGCCGCCGGCGCCGGTGACGATCGGGATCAGGCCTGCGATGTCATACGGCTTGAGCTCGGTCTCGACCACGAGATCGAGATGGCCAGCGGCCAGCATGCAGTAGGAGTAGCAGTCGCCGCCATAGCGCGTGAGCTTGGCGGCGCTCTCGATCCGTCCAAAGCATGCCCGGTCGGTGGCGTTCATCAACAGCGGGCTCGTGGTGTAAGCCGTCGCCTCCTTGAGCGACGCGCAGCGCCTGACGGAAAGCCGCCGCTCGCCAGACGGGCCAGAGTAATGGGCCGAACCATTGTCGCCGGAAAACCGCTCGCCGATATAGGGTTGATGCATCATCCCGAACACCGGCGTGCCCTTGTGCAGCAGTGCGATCAGCGTGCCCCAGATAGGAAAGCCGCCGATGAACGACTTGGTGCCGTCGATCGGATCGAGCACCCAGACATATTCGGCGTCCTCGCGCTCATTGCCGAATTCCTCGCCGACGATGCCGTGCTGGGGGAAGTTGGCCTTGATCAACCGCCGCATCACCGCTTCCGCTGCGCGGTCGGCTTCGGTGACGGGATCGAAATCGTTGACGCTCTTGTTGTCGACCGAGAGCGAGGTGCGGAAGAACGGCAGGATGGTTTCGCCGGCGGCGGTCGCGAGGCGACCGATGAAGGCAGTGAAATCAATGACCGGCACGGCTGTTCCCTAAAGCGCGATGCGAACTGGCAACTTAACGCTACTGCCTAGCTCAATCCGGCGGAATCCGCACCGACATTGAGGAATTTTGTCGCTGGCATTTTTGAGTGCGCAAGGGATGCCATGCACCGCTATGAGTTTTGGGACTAGGTGCAATCACGAAATGGGGGGCCATGGTCGAAACTCGGTATTAATCATTCATTTCTTCACGAAGATATTGAAAGAAAACGACAAAGTTCGACTTTAGCCCTGTGTTGCAGGTCTGCAAGCCCTGCGGATAATGCATGGGAAATGAATCTAAAACCGCTTGCGTTTTGTGCGGCGCGGCGGCATATTGTTGCGGTGCGGTAGCGCCTCGCGCTATCGCTGCCCTCCTTGGGCGTTTCCTCCCTAGACTTGGGCCGCTTGTTCATTCAAGCGGCCCTTTTTTCTTTTGGGGTTCTTGCTGTCATTCCGGGGCGCGAAGCGAACCCGGCATGACGAGGAAACTTATTCCGCTGCTGCCTGGAACGGACCGAGGTCGCCGAGCGGGACTTCCGCCAGCGCCTCCGCCAAGGTCGCGAAATCGGCGGCCAACTGCGCAAAGCGCGGGCCGCGCTCGCGCCGGCGCTCATCCATGTAGACCGCGCGGTTGAGCTCGAGCTGAACGGTATGCAGGCCGCTCGCCGGGTTGCCGTAGTGCTCGGTGATGAAGCCGCCGGCATAGGGCTTGTTGCGGCCGATCGAATAGTCGAGCCCGCTCATGACGTCTTCGACCACGTCGGGGAGCAGCGGCGCGCAGCTTGTGCCGTAGCGGTCGCCGATGACGATGTCGGGCCGTCGCGGCTCGTCCCGCGACACCCCGATCGACGGCATCGAGTGGCAGTCGACCACGACAACGGTTCCGAACGCCTGGTGCGCCTTGTTGATCAGTCGCCGGAGCGCCCGGTGATAGGGCTTGTAGAGCGCCTCGATCCTTGACAGCGCCTCGTCGACATTGAGCCGCTCGCGATAAATCTCCTGGCCGTCGCCGACCACGCGCGGGATCGTTCCAAGCCCGCCGGCGACCCGCATCGAGCGCGTATTGGCAAAGCTCGGAAGCCGGCCCGTGAACATGCGCGGATCGAGCTCATAGGGCTCGCGGTTCACGTCGACATAGGAGCGCGGGAAATGCACCCGCACGATCGGAAAGCCGCGCTCGCTCAAGCCTTCGATCAACTCGTCCATGAAGGAGTCTTCCGAGCGCCTGAGCGACGTCAGATCGATCCTGGAGGCGTTGAGGAATTCGGCCGGATAGACCGAGCCCGAATGCGGCGAGTTGAAGATGATCGGCGCCCGCCAATTGACGGGTTCGACGATCTCGAACGGAGGCGGCAATTCACCGTCAGGCCTGCTCATCGTCCGGCGCCGTCCCTTCAATTCCGCTGGGCCTTCCAGCACGATTCTGCCGGAAAAACGGAGGATTTATGTGCGGGCATTGTCGGTAATCACAACCCTTCTGCCAAGCGAAAAAAATCGTGAGCCGGGCTGGAATGTCTCTTAAGAGCGGGTAACGCCTGACGTGATTGATTCGCGCGGCGTTCCGGTCCACAACTAAGTTAAGCATCCGGTCGGCCGCGACGGCTCATCTTTCACTCGAAATTTACTGCCTATCGGGCTTAGTGTGCGGACCGATCCTCCCAAGCCGGGATTCGACGAAATCAACGCCATGCCCAAAATCCTCCTCGCCGAAGACGACAACGATATGCGCCGCTTCCTGGTCAAGGCGCTCGAAAACGCCGGATTCCAGGTTTCCCCACACGATAACGGTATGTCGGCCTATCAGAGGCTGCGCGAGGAGCCGTTCGAGATGCTGCTCACCGACATCGTGATGCCGGAGATGGACGGCATCGAGCTCGCCCGCCGCGCCTCGGAACTCGATCCCGACATCAAGATCATGTTCATCACCGGATTCGCCGCCGTCGCCCTGAACTCCGATTCGGAGGCGCCCAAGAACGCCAAGGTGCTGGCCAAGCCCGTCCACCTGCGTGAATTGGTCAGCGAGGTGAACAAGATGCTGGCGGCCTGATCGGCGGCCAAGATTCGCCTTCAAGCGTCCTTGCCTGCCCGCCTGGGGTCCGTTATAGGGACCCGACCCAGCCGATTTTTCGGGCGCGTAGCTCAGCGGGAGAGCACTACCTTGACATGGTAGGGGTCACAGGTTCGATCCCTGTCGCGCCCACCACGCTTCGCCCTGGCGGGCTACGCGTGGCGCAGCCGTGCGGAGCGGGCCAGGGCGAAGCGTGTCCGGCGTAGCTTGAACGAAGTGAAAGCGAAGACGGACTGCCGCGCCGACGGCTTGGGTCCCTGATCCAAGAGTCAAATGACGTTCCGCCGTCATCGTCCGCGCGATGCAGTTGGATGGGTAGAGCGGGAGCGAAACCCATCATCGCGCGGCTTGCTCCCATCGCGATGGGTTTCGCTCCGCTCTACCCATCCTACGATTCCGTTGCGCCTGCGGAAGCAACCACAGAAGCGTCGAAGCGCGTCTTCTCGGGATGCGCGGTCGGTCACACCTGCGCTGACAAGATCTCGAGCTCGCTGTGGAGATATCCTGAAGGAAACACGACGCCGCATTCGTCGCCCCGCCTCCACACGACGTGGCAATGCGTGCTCGACTTGAAGCCGTCGAACGACATGAGGAAGTCGTTGGCGAAGAAGTGAAATGAATTCGAGTACAAACCAGCACCGCGCATATGAAGATTTCTTACCAGGCAGGGATGAACTCCCGAAATCCCGCTAAACGAAAGCAATGCGAGCTGGTTCAACTGAACACGTTCTAGGCCGTGTGGACTCTTGGGATTCTCAAATCAGATTGAACGTGATTCAAGGCTTTCTTTTAGGAGGAAGCCTTG
>NZ_JBEGDB010000078.1:0-30022 GCF_043638955.1 Bradyrhizobium sp. 31Argb
CAAGGCTTCCTCCTAAAAGAAAGCCTTGAATCACGTTCAATCTGATTTGAGAATCCCAAGAGTCCACACGGCCTAAGGCGTGACACACGTCACCCGGTGACGTTGCATCGAGGCAACAATGGTCAGGTTGCGGCGATCAGGCCGATGTTTCTTAGAACAAAAGCGGGAACGGCGTGCTCGCCGTGCAGCCTCGTCGCCCGAGCGATCATACCGCGCATGACGTTGGCGCGGGCATCCTCCGAGATCCGGAAAAGTGGAAACCGGTTCTCCTCGCGAAAAACGCGAAGCGTTTGCGCGGAGATCATGCTTTAACGATCCGATTCCGTCTGATCGCGGCGCTGAACTGCAAAAGGAGCGTTTTCTATGAGCACCGCGAGCGACGCCCGTTTCTGGAACAGATCGTCACGGAAATATGCCAAGGGTGCGGTTGCGGATCCGGCCGGATATGAGCGTACGCTCGACCGGACCCTTGCCTTGCTAAAGCCGGGCGACTGGGTGCTTGAGTTGGGCTGCGGAACCGGGACGACGGCGCTGAGGCTCGCAGGCGATGTGCAAAGCTATCTTGCGACGGACTTTTCCGCCGAGATGATCGAGATCGCCAAGGAGAAGCACGGCGCCTCCTCTATACCGGGGCTCACCTTCCAGATCGCGACGGCGGAGACGCTCGCGCCTGAGGTCGGGCCGTTCGACGCGATCCTGGGCTTCAACTATCTCCACCTGGTCCGCGACCTGTCCGGCACCTTGCGGCGCATCCATGCCCTGCTCGCTCCGGGGGGCCTGTTCATTTCGAAGACGCCGTGCCTCGGCGACATGAACCCGCTCATCCGGATAGCCTTGCTGCCCGCGATGCGCGCGATCGGCATAGCGCCTTATGCCGGTGCTTTTCGGGCAATGGAGCTGGGCGAACTGATGGAGGCGGCGGGTTTCGAGGTTCTGGCCACCGAAAACCACGCGGCCAAAGGCAACGAGGCCCGGCCCTATATCGCGGCGCGCAAGCGGCAAGGCTAGAGCAGGATGCGATTAAACTGAATCGCATCTTCACGACGCGCCCAATTGTCTCGGCATGGCGGACGGCCTCGTCCGGTTCGGCGTCGAGCGGCTCAATCAGCATCCGCCTGCGGTTATCTTTGGCGGAGCTATATCGCCCGGTAGGGTGCGTAAACCACAGCTCGCCGCCCCAATTGCCTCGTAGACGGCTATCTATTTGCTTCGATCGCCCGGCTAGCGCGTTCAATGCTGCTCCGGCTAGCGTTCGTGGCTCCATGGGAAGAGCGACGCCGGGAAATCTGCTGCGTAGCGATGACCTATCGGTGTGCGGGGCTCCTCCTGTGGGGGATTCGGGTCGGGCTCCACCACCTTCCGATAAAGATGCCAGGTGGCATGACCGAGCACCGGCAGCACGACAGCGAGACCGACGAAGAACGGCAGCGAACCGATCACCAGCAGTGCCGCAACAATCAGCCCCCATGCGGCCATCACAAATGGATTCTCCTTCACGGCCCGCAGCGACGTCCGGATGGCGTCTATCGCAGTGGCATGTCTGTCCAGCATCAACGGAAACGATACGACGCTGACGCACAGGGACACGACCGCGAACAGGAAGCCGACGCCGCAGCCTATGATGATGAGCGACCAGCCTTGTGGCGTCGTCAGCACGCGCGTTGCGAAATCAGGGATGCTTGCGGCCGGGGCATAGCCGAAGATGGTAACGTAGATCGCGTCCGCGGCGGCGATCCAGACCCCGAACAGGACGAGCAGGAGCACGCCGAGGCCGAGAATGGCGCCGAAGGACGGTGCGCTCAGCACGTGCATCGCGTGCCATGCTGCGGGTTCCTCGCCGCGCTCGCGGCGGCGGCTGAGTTCGTAGAGGCCGAGCGCGGCAAAAGGACCGATCAACGCAAAACCGGCCGCCAGCGGAAACAGCAGCGGCAGCACCGAATAGCCAAGGACCAGTCTGAACAGAACAAGACCGAGAACGGGATAAATTCCGCACAGGACGACAGCGTGAGTTGGTATCGCTTGGAAGTCTTCCCAGCCCAGGCGCAGCGCGTCGCGCAAGTCCGAAAGGCCGATCTTGCGAACGACATATGCGGTGGAGACGCCGAAGAATTGCAGGTGAGGTCTTGCAAAATACTGAGTGGCCATGGCTCCGGTCTCCTTGCTCGTGATCGCAAGGGGGAACGGCGCGGCCTTCAACTCGCGCACATTCGCCTCATGCGCGGAAATCGCGATCGAGCCCGGCGAGCCAGATTCAGCGAGAAGGAGCTTTGCCGGGCGACACCTGTCGCTACCGGTGTACGAGCTTAAGGCGATGAGAGCAAGATAGCGCTCACGGGTGGGTGAATTGTGCGGTTGCACACTTTTCTCGCTGCACTGCACCGCACCGCCGGACGATCGGTATCGGCCGACAATTGCCGGTTTGCGTGGCGTCGGCAACGCGAGGGACCAAGGCGCGGCGTCCTCCACTATTGACGCCCGGCTCGACCCGTACCATCTTGATCCCAACGCCCCCAGCTCTGATGAGACTTGCGGTCGTGGCGTGCAGTCCGCGTCGCGACCAGTGGAATGGGCGAGGCAAGAGGCACGACGACAGCGGATGTAAAGTCCGCCATCGCGACAGACGTGAGCTCCGCCCTCCGGTTCGTATCCGCAGCCTTTTAGCGGCAAGGATGCATGAGGGATGGCTGTAGCAATCATACTGCTTTTGGTCGCGATCGCCTCGGTGGTGTTTCACCTCTTCAGCCCGTGGTGGTGGACGCCGCTTGCCTCGAACTGGGGCTACATCGACGACACCATCACCCTGACATTCTGGATCACCGGAGCGGTCTTCGTCGCCGTCGTCGCGTTCATGGCCTACTGCGTCTTCCGCTTTCGCCACAAGGAGGGAAGGCAGGCAGACTACAATCCCGAAAACAAGCGGCTCGAATGGTGGCTCAGCGTCGGGACAGGAATCGGCGTCGCGGCGATGTTGGCACCCGGACTGGTCGTCTGGCACCAGTTCGTGACCGTTCCGGCCGGTGCGACCGAGGTCGAGGTCATGGGACAGCAGTGGCAATGGAGCTACCGGCTTCCTGGAAAAGACGGCCGGCTCGGGACCTCCGATGCCCGCCTTGTCAGTGCCGACAATCCGATGGGGTTGAATCCCGACGATCCGAACGGAAAAGACGACATCGTTATTCAAAACGACGATCTGCACCTGGCGATCGGGAAGCCGGTGAAGGTGCTGCTCCGCTCAATCGATGTCCTGCATGATTTCTATGTGCCGGAGTTCCGGGCGAAGATGGACATGATACCGGGCTCGGTCACCTATTACTGGTTCACGCCCACCCGCACCGGAACGTTCGAGGTTCTCTGTGCAGAGCTCTGCGGTGCCGCGCACGCGCAAATGCGCAGCAAGGTCGTCGTCGAGGAAGAGAAAGAATATCACGCGTGGCTGGAGAAACAGCGGACATTCGCCGAGTTGTCAGGCCAGCGCAACGTCGCGAAGGCGGCGTACAAGACAGGTAGCGAATAAAAATAGCGGCGAGGAGGCACGATCGATCGTGAGGCGAACTCCTCGCTGAACAGAAGACCAGGAGGGTATTCCGATGGTCGATGTCCCGTTTGACACAATCGCAGGCATTCCGCCCGCTGAGGCGCCTGACGTCGAGCTCTATCATCCGAAGAGCTGGTGGACGAGGTACGTCTTTTCGCAGGACGCCAAGGTTATCGCCATCCAGTACTCGATTACGGCGATGTCGATCGGAATGGTCGCGCTGGTGCTGTCGTGGCTGATGCGACTGCAACTGGGATTTCCCGGCACGTTCTCCTTCATCGATGCCAACCAATATCTCCAGTTCATCACCATGCACGGCATGATCATGGTGATCTACCTGCTCACCGCGTTGTTCCTTGGTGGCTTCGGCAACTACCTTATCCCGCTCATGGTCGGCGCCCGGGACATGGTGTTCCCCTATGTGAACATGCTGAGCTATTGGGTCTACCTGCTCGCGGTCCTGGTGCTGGCCTCGACCTTTTTCGTGCCTGGCGGGCCAACCGGCGCCGGCTGGACGCTCTATCCACCGCAGGCGATTCTCTCCGGCACCCCCGGGCAGGATTGGGGCATCATTCTGATGCTGGCCTCGCTGATCCTGTTCATCATCGGCTTTACGATGGGCGGGCTCAATTATGTGGTGACGGTGCTGCAGGCGCGCACGCGCGGCATGACGTTGATGCGGTTGCCCTTGACGGTGTGGGGCATTTTCACGGCTACCGTCATGGCACTGCTGGCCTTCCCGGCGCTGCTGGTCGCCTCGGTGATGCTGCTGCTTGACCGCCTCCTGGGGACCAGTTTCTTCATGCCGACACTGGTCGAGATGGGCGAGCTGACGAAGTATGGCGGCGGCAGCCCAATCCTGTTCCAGCACCTCTTCTGGTTCTTCGGCCATCCCGAAGTCTATATCGTCGCCTTGCCGGCCTTCGGCATTATATCCGATCTGATCAGCACCCACGCGCGGAAGAACATCTTCGGCTATCGCATGATGGTCTGGGCGATCGTGGCGATCGGCGCGCTCAGCTTCGTCGTATGGGCGCACCACATGTATGTGAGCGGCATGAACCCGTATTTCGGGTTCTTCTTCGCCACCACGACGCTCATCATTGCCATCCCGACCGCGATCAAGGTCTACAACTGGGTGCTGACCCTCTGGCGCGGCGATATTCATCTCACCATCCCGATGCTGTTCGCGCTTGCGTTCATCATCACGTTCGTAAATGGCGGGCTGACCGGCCTGTTTCTCGGCAACGTGGTCGTGGACGTTCCGCTGTCGGACACGATGTTTGTTGTCGCCCACTTTCACATGGTGATGGGCATTGCACCGATCATGGCCGTGTTTGGCGGGATCTACCATTGGTATCCGAAAGTCACGGGACGAATGCTCAATGAGGCGCTCGGACGATTCCACTTCTGGGTCACGTTCCTCGGAGCCTACGCGGTTTTCTTCCCGATGCACTATCTGGGCCTTTTGGGCGTGCCTCGCCGCTATCACGATATTGGCGAAACGGCCTTCATCCCGGCATCCGCCCATGACCTCAATGCGTTCATGAGCGTGGCCGCCCTGATTGTCGGCTTTGCCCAGCTTGTCTTCATATTCAATCTGATCTGGAGCCTGTTCAAAGGGAAAGAGGCGGGCGGCAATCCCTGGGGAGCCGCGTCGCTGGAATGGCAGACACCAGAGACCCCGCCGGGGCACGGCAACTGGGGCAAGGAGCTCCCGATCGTCTATCGCTGGGCCTACGATTACAGCGTACCCGGCGCCGGCAGGGACTTCGTGCCGCAAAATGAACCGCCGGCCAGACTGTCGGCGCAGGGGGCCCATCCGTGAGCGTCATTGTCCTGTTCATGGTTGGAATCGCGGCAATTGCGGGATGGTGGCTCTCGCAGCAACGGCTGACAGCCAAACCCTGGCTGGAGGAGGGAGTGAGCGTCGATCTTCGCGAGGAGAGCACAGCATCACCGCAAGCGGCGAAGATCGGATTGGGGGTGTTTCTCGCGGTCGTCGGCTCGCTGTTCGCGCTCTTCATCAGCGCTTACTCCATGCGCATGAACATGGTGGACTGGCGGACGCTGCCAGTGCCAGCGCTGCTGTGGTTCAACACGGGCGTGCTGGTGTTGAGCAGCGTTGCGCTGCAATGGGCGTACATCGCCGCCCGCCGTGACGACATGGACGGCATCATTCTCGGCCTGCTCAGTGGGGGAGCATTCGCCGTTACATTCCTGGTTGGACAGCTTCTGGCGTGGCGACAGTTGAATGCCGCTGGGTATTTCGTCGCGTCCAACCCAGCCAATTCTTTCTTCTACCTGATCACCGCGGCGCACGGGCTGCATGTGATGGGCGGTCTCGTGGCGCTCGGCAGAACGGCCGCCAAGTTATGGCGTGGCCCTGAGGTTAAGCAGGTGCGCGCGAGCGTGGAACTCTGCGCCATCTATTGGCATTTCCTGCTGCTGGTCTGGCTGGTCTTGCTCGGTCTGCTGACGGGCTGGACAGACAATTTCGTCGACATCTGTCGCCAGTTGCTCAGCTAGGGAGGCAGGGACCGATGGCAGAGACTGCACTGACAAACGTTGGAGCATCGCCTGCGCGGCTCCCGGGCTTGCGAGGGATCGTTGCCGACTGGTCTTCGGATCAGCGCGCTTTCAAGAATGTCTCCTGGGGGAAGGCCATGATGTGGATCTTCCTCCTGAGCGACACCTTCATCTTCAGTTGTTTCCTGCTGTCATACATGACGGCGCGAATGTCCACGACGGTGCCGTGGCCCAACCCCAGCGAAGTCTTTGCTCTCAATATCGGCGGTCAGCACATACCGCTCATTCTGATCGCTATCATGACCTTCATCCTGATCAGCAGCAGCGGCACCATGGCGATGGCGGTCAATTTCGGTTACCGCCGGGATCGGATCAGAACTGCAGCCTTGATGCTGGCCACCGCCGCATTCGGCGCAACGTTCGTCGGAATGCAGGCTTTCGAATGGACCAAGCTGATCATGGAAGGCGTCAGGCCCTGGGGCAATCCGTGGGGCGCGGCGCAGTTCGGGGCCAGCTTCTTCATGATAACCGGCTTCCACGGCACCCACGTGACCATTGGCGTGATTTTCCTGATCGCCATCGCACGCAAGGTCTTGCGGGGAGACTTCGACGTCGAAAGGCGTGGCTTTTTCACGAGCCGGAAGGGGTATTACGAGATCGTCGAAATCACCGGCCTGTACTGGCACTTCGTCGATCTTGTGTGGGTGTTCATCTTTGCCCTTTTCTATCTTTGGTGAGGTTGGCGCATGACAGAAGCCGCGATACATGTGGAAGGCCAACAACCTTCGCTGCACGTTCACGCCCATGAGGCCCATGCGCCGGGAGCCACGCAAGCAAAGGGCCAGCAGCACCCGATCAAGCTCTATCTCGCGGTCTGGGGATGGCTGTTCGTCCTTAGTACCTGCTCCTTTCTCGTCGACTACTTTGGTATCCATGGCCATCTCAGATGGTCGCTGATTCTGCTGTTCATGGTTTTGAAGGCCGGTCTGATCGTCGCCGTCTTCATGCACATGGCCTGGGAGCGGTTGGCCTTGGCCTATGCCATCCTGCTTCCGCCGGTGCTGGTGTTGGTATTCGTGGCGATCATGGTGTTCGAATCCGACTACACGCATCTGCTCCGGGTCGTATTCTTCACTCCGACTGCGTAGCTCCCGTTGCCTCGCGGCGAAGGAGAACGGCAATGACGAAAGACACTGTAGCAGTACAAGAGTGGAGATATTGGGATGCAGTTCACCGTTGGGTTTAAGCTAAGGGGAAAGACAGACCATGTCGTCCTCGACGGACAAGACGCGCTTGTCGCCGCGCTGAAGGTGAAGGCGGAGCTTCCGGAAGCAGTCATCATGTACGTACGCCCACAAAATCGGCGTGGCGACACACGTCATCCGTCACGTGCGCTCGCCGAAGACGTTCTTCGATGAGAGTCCGGCGGACCCTTGCGCCTCCCCGCAGCCAGCCTTCTCCAGCGATTTCGAAAAATTTTGCCCGCCTCTGTCAGGCCTTTCGATGTCCAGCGTCCCCCGGGCGATGACGGCGTACCTTCGCATAGGTCACGTCACGCCGTATCCTCGACGACGGAGCGGAACGCGTTGAGGAGATCGCCGTCGAGTTTGTTTCCCATGTCCTGCATGATGCCGAAGGCCTGCATTGGCGCCAGCGATTGCCGGTAGGGTCGATCTTCCACCAGTGCAGAAAAAATATCGGCAATCGTGATGACGCGTACGAGATCTGCAATCTGCCCGGCGCGAAGCTGATCCGGATAGCCCGATCCATCGAGCAGTTCATGGTGATGAAGCACGCAATCAAGGATCTCGACCGGAAAGCCGCCTTGTTGCGTGAGCAGGTCATATCCGTATCGGGGATGCTGTCTTATCTGCTCCATCTCATGGTCAGTCAATTTTCCCGGCTTGTCGAGGATATCGAGTGGAACGAACGATTTTCCAACATCGTGCAACAGCGCAGCGTGCGCGATGCGTTGTTGGTCCTTGGGGCGCATCTTCAGCTTCTGCGCGAACGCGACGGCGAAGCCGGTGACGAGCAGGCTGTGCCTGTAGGTGCCGCCATGATGCCTCCGCACGGTTTCCATCCAGGGACCAATTCCCCAGACATCGAGCGCCTCCAGGATGAGCGGAGTGTTGGCTTCGAGAGTTTCGAATGGAAGTGAGCTCTCGTTGTGCGGCGCCTCGATTGTCTGCGCGAGCGCACGATGAGCGGCGGAAACGCCCCGCAACACGATCTTGTTGTGCGATGGTGTTTCCGACTTGGCGCGCGCGTGATGTATTGGAGAAAATACCCGCAGAACTTCATCTGCATCGAACGGATGGTAGATGTAGTTGCGTACGCCGAAAGTCTCTGCGTGGCGCATCTTTTCGGCAAGCGCGCGTTCTCCGATGCTCTTGTCGATAACAAGGAGGCTGGGCAGCGAACGTGCAAGAATTGCCTGGCGAGTGGGCTGAAGCGCTCGAACCACCTGCGTTGACGAAAGATCAACGTCAAGAACGACGCAAGAAGCGAAATTATCGATGACAAGAGGGTCAATCGCCGGCGGCAGCAAATGGACGTCGCGGGTTCGACTGAGTATGGATGCCAGCGGTCTTGTCCGTTCCGGCGTCTCAGTTATGAGGGCGATATGAAGTTGTCGGACTGTCGTGGCTGCCTCGATCATGCGATTCACTTTCCTGGCGGTCTCGCCTGTTCGTAAATTATCGCGGCTGTCTTTTGGTGCGTCGTTACCTGCGCGAGCAACGGGGAGGCAACGGCGCTTGCAGTGTTGCGAACATCCACCTCGTTCCTCCTGCTGCCGCCATCATTCGTTTGATGGCTTGTCGACTCGAGATGAACAGAGAGAGTCGCGTCCCTGTCCAAGCTGCATCCGCTCGCTTGTGATCGTGATGTTGCCAACATTTCCCGGGTTGTCGGCGGACGTAAGCAGGAGCGCTGTTCACGCCAGCTGCCACGTATCTTCATGCGTATGCAGCGTTGCTGAATGAGATGTTACCGACGCGCGGGCAATTCGCCTTTTGGCCATATCTCGCGCGAATTGGATAGCCACCGTTAAAATTGACGCCGTGTGGCACCGCGTTGCTTAACCGGAGAATTTCAGTTAATCGCGAAACAATTACTGTGTGGCCTGCTTGGAAATATGAGTTCGTTTTCGCGTGTTGCTTCCCAAGATAAGCGTGGGGTTGGTTTCGATACGTATCTAGACTGTCTCTCGATATTCTTGCCGGACGTTTCGGCGGAGCCGGAGAAGGCCGGGCGGCAATTTTCGTGGCGAGCCAGCTTCGCTGCGGTCAACGGCCTGACCTGCTGGCGGGTGCAGGGTAGCCATGGCTACGAAATAACACTCAATGACTCAGCGGAGACCTTGCATGTCTCGCAGCCTGTCATTGGCGCTGTTGCTGCAATTGGCAGATACGGTGCCTGCCGAGCGCTCCCAGGATCTCTATTTACACATCTGACAGACGCGCCAAGCCGAATCTCCACCAAGGGGGCTCATGCAATGAGAGCGTTACGGTTCGAACGCCCGGAATTGATGCAGGCCCTTTCCACATTCGATGAAAAGCTCTCTATTCAGGACCTCACGCCTCTGATGCTCCATCATCTGACGGAGACGACGACGCAATCGCTTTATCACTCCGCGCAAGCGGTCGTGTCCGCCGTTCTTGATGAGGATCTTCAGGGGCGCGCTCCCATCGCGATGGCGCTGCTGAGCGAATCCTTGCTCTTGCTGGTGCTCGAGAGACTGACATCAGGCAAATTGCGGGAACCGTCTGAACCAACCATGCGCCACCTTCGGCGGGCGGTCGATTACATGCATTCCAACATTCATCGGCCCTTTACCATGAGCGACGCCGCAGCCGCAGCAGGTATCAGCGTACGGACGTTGCAGACCGCTTTCCAGGCGCACTACGGTGCAACGCCGGTCGCCTACTTGCGTCGCATCAGGCTGGAAGCCGCACATCTGGAACTTACATCTGCGGACAACATTCTGCCTGTCTCCGAAGTCGCCCTGAAATGGGGCTTCATGCATATGGGACGCTTTGCGGAGATATATCGCAAGACCTACGGTCTTCTTCCATCCCAGCTTGCTGGACTGCGAAGGCGGAACGGCTGATCTGTGCCGGCCGTGGTATCTATCCGCATCGCGTCGGCGGTTGCTCCGTCTCCGCTTTCGATTTGAAGACAAGAACCGGAGTTTGGCTTGCTTCGGTCAAGCGTAAGCCTCGTTCAGATCACCACCCGACGTCGGTGATCGTCACGAGACACAAGGAGCCGTTCCAATGAGCAAGGAAGAAGATAACAAGGCCGTTGTCGGTCGCTGGTTCACGGAGTTCTGGGGCAAGGACGTCAATCTTGCGGTCATCGACGAGATCGCCGCGCCCGACATGCTGCTCAAATACTCGCTGCATGAGCCTCGCCGCGGCCGCGCCGATATCAAGGCGTTCATGACCGATTTCCGTGCTGCATTCCCCGATCTCAATTTCTGGGGCACGGCGGACCTGATCGCCGAGGGCGATTACGTCGTCGGCCAATGGGAAGGTGGCGGCACCCATAAGGGGCCGGCCTTCAACGACTTCCTGGTCGGCGGTTTGCCGGCTGCAACGGGCCGCAAGATGCATTTCACCGGCACTACGGTGCTGAAGGTGATCGACGGCAAGATCGTCGAGGAGATCGGTCTCGACGACGGCGTGACCGCGCTGACCCAGCTTGGGCTGCTGAAGGCTGCCTAGGCAGCTCACGCCCGGCCATCGAATAAGGTCCGCACGTCCGTGCGGACCTTATTCGCTTCTGGCCATCTAGGCTTAACTCCGCATCTGTGCTGCCCCCGGAACTCGTCAAGCCGGTGTTCCCCCGGTGATCCGGTTGCTGGCATACGCAATCGAATTCGAAAGCAAGGATCGGAGTGCATCAGACGGGAATTGGCGGCACCATCGTCCAACACCATATGAGAAAGAAGATGACTGCGACGCCCGCCAGCACCCCGAAGTCAACGCCCCCGTCGGTGGTGGATGATCCTCGATGGGCACGCATTGTCGCGCGCGACAAGACGGCCGATGGCCATCTCTGGTACTCGGTGGCAACGACCGGCGTCTATTGCCGGCCGTCCTGCCCTTCGCGCGTTCCCAACGCCAGGAACGTGCAGCTCCACGACAGCCTGGAAAGCGCCAGGGCGACAGGCTTCCGGCCTTGCCGGCGTTGCAATCCGGAAGGCCTTTCGACCGAAGCCGAGAACGCGGCCCTGGTGGCGAAAGTGTGCCGGATCATCGAGGAGAGCGAAGAAGAGCCTTCGCTGGAGCAACTGGCAGCGGCGATCGGCCGGAGTCCGAGCTATTTCCATCGCGTGTTCAAGGCCACGACCGGGTTGACACCGAAGGAATACGCCGCCGCCCACCGTGCCAGGAAGGTTCGCCAGGGATTGGTCTCGGGCAACTCCGTCACCGAGGCGATCTACGACGCCGGCTTCAATTCCAGCGGGCGCTTCTACGAGAAGTCGACGGACATGCTCGGCATGACGCCGTCGCAGTACCGTGCCGGGGGCACGAACGAGGAGATCAAGTTCGCGGTCGGGCAGACTTCTCTCGGCGCCATCCTCGTCGCCTCCAGCACCAAGGGCGTGGCTGCGATCCTCCTGGGCGACGATCCGGACGAACTCGTCCGCAATCTTCAGGATCGTTTCCCGAAAGCGCATCTCATTGGCGCCGATCGCGACTATGAGGCACTGGTTGCCCGGGTCGTCGGGTTTGTCGAGGCGCCGGGGATCGGCCTGAACCTTCCCCTCGACGTCCGCGGCACCGCCTTCCAGCAACGCGTGTGGCGGGCTCTGCAGGAGATTCCCGTCGGCGAAGCGGTTTCCTATACTGAAATCGCACAGCGTATCGGTTCCCCCAAGGCGGTGCGCGCGGTGGCCGGCGCCTGCGCGGCGAACAAGCTTGCCGTCGCCATTCCCTGCCATCGCGTCGTTCGGAAAGATGGCTCGCTCTCCGGTTATGCCTGGGGCGTCGAACGCAAGCGCGCTCTGCTCGACCGGGAGTGCTCGCAGGGTACATGAACAGCGCCGCCGCCTTGACCTCCAGAGGCACCTTCCGGCCAGTGTCTGCGAGTTTGAAAGCAATATTCGGAGTGCGCTGGTTGCGATCTCGTGCACTCACTCGATCATTCAGGTGGTCGATGCGAGCCTATCGAAGTCGCTGGTGATCGCCGACGCCGATCGACTGGCGGAAGGAACGCTTCAGACGATGTTTCCTCGGGGTGCATTCGACGCAAAGACCAAGCGCGAGAAGCGACGCCGCAGGACAATGCCCGATGCGATCGCAGGCCTTGTTCACGCCGATCCGGCGAAGGCGCGCGTGATGGCCTATTTCCGCCGGCTCGTCACCGACGGCCATGCAGAATGGCAGATGCTCGAGAACGGAGATATCCGGCTCCGCTTTCGCACCGGCGATACCTATCTTCTCGCGAAGACGACGATCATCCGCATCGCGTGAACTGACCGAAATTCTGATGAGCTTGCTTTGCCCCAAGTGTCCGGCTCTTTCGCGTCGGCAGGCAGCAATCGAAAGCTTTCTCGATTTGAGAGCAAGCACCGGAGTTCAGGCAAGCGCGCTGCCCAATAGTTTCGATCATGAGGACAGATCAGGGAGCTAAGCGATGAACCTCATGATTTCCGACGCCGCCTTGCAGCTTTCACCCACGGCAAAGCGTGCCAACGCTGCCGTCGAGATGCTTTTCTATGCGACCGGCGAATGCGCCCTGGGCAAGGTGCTGGTGGCCCGCAGCGCCAACGGCGTCTGCGCCATTCTGCTTGGCGCGGACTCTGGCGAACTGGAGGCGGATCTCGCCGCCCGTTTTCCGGAGGCCATGCTCGTCGCGAACGAGGCCATCGTCCGCGATGACCTAGCGAAGGTGATCCGTTTCGTGGACAAGCCCGCCGAAGGACTTCATCTTGCGCTCGATATGCGCGGGACGGCGCTCCAGCGCCGTGTCTGGGACAAGATGCGCTCGATTCCTGTCGGCAGGACAGTGACCTACATGGAACTCGCTCGTTGGATCAGCCCGATGGCCTCGGCCCGGGTGATCGCCGGCGCCTGCGCCGCCAATCCGATCGCACTCGCTATTCCCTGCCATCGCGTCATTCGCACCGATGGCGATCTGGCGGGTTATCGCTGGGGCATCGAGCGCAAGCGTGAATTGATCAGGAAGGAAACCATCGCATGACAGTCCGTTCGTCCACCATCACCCGTGTCCCCGCGGTTACGTCCGCAGAGGCACGGGTTGCCGCTTACGACTGGCAGGTGCTCGCAGGCGAGCTCGACAATTACGGCTGCGCCGTCTTGCCGAAGCTGCTTTCGCCCGAGGAGTGCCGCACCATCGCAGATATCTACCCCGACGAGAGCCATTTCCGAAGCCACATCCACATGGCGCGGCACGGCTTCGGCAAGGGCGAGTACCGCTATTTCAAATATCCGCTGCCCGAGCTCATCGGCTCCTTGCGAACCGCGCTCTACCCGCGCCTTGCAGGTGTTGCCAACGAATGGAACGCTCGGATGGGAATAAGCGAGCGCTATCCAGGCGACCATGCGTCGTTCCTCAAGCAATGCCACGACGCCGGCCAGAAGCGCCCGACGCCGCTTCTGCTGCAATACGTCCCGGGTGACTTCAACTGCCTCCACCAGGATCTCTACGGCGATCTCGCATTCCCGATTCAGGTCGCGATTCTGCTCTCGCAGCCCGGCACGGACTTCGCAGGTGGCGAGTTCGTTCTGACCGAGCAGCGGCCGCGTATGCAGAGCCGCGTCGAAGTCGTGCCGCTCCGGCAGGGCGACGCAGTGGCCTTCGCGGTCCATAACCGGCCAGTGCAGGGATCGAAGGGCAATTACCGCGTGAACCTTCGTCACGGTGTGAGTCGTGTGCGCTCCGGCATGCGGCACACCGTCGGGATTATTTTTCACGACGCGACCTAAAGCGCGATGAGATGAGGATGAATCATCATCGCGCTTTAGGTTATTGTTTGAGCATGATCTCCGCGCAAACGCTTCGCGTTTGTCGCGAGGGAAAACCGCTTCACACTTTTCCGGATCATGCTTCAGCGGCGCGGCAGACGCACTCCCGCCGAATGGAGAAGGCCATGAAACTGGTCAGGATGAGCGAGCAGAAAGTCGGCCTCCTGGTGCCTCTCTCCAGAGGCCTGCATGTGATCGACATAGCGAACAGCCTGGGTGTATTTGCGCCGCATGATCCGCTGTCAAACGGTCTTCTGAACGGCGCGCTGAAAGATGGTTGCGATTGGTCGCTGATCGTCAAGCATTGGGCTCACTTGCGGTCGCCGCTCAAGAGGCTGGCAAACCTCGCCATAGCTAATCCAGATCATTCATGCCTGGTCATGCAGCCGTTTACAGAGCAATTCCAGATCGAAGATGCCGTCGATCAGATCGTTGCGATCGATATAACCGACACGGAACGCCTCGAAGAACAGGATCCGACGGGCCGGCACGCCATGGCGCGACAGTTTAGTGAGCTTCCTGAGGATAAGATCAAGCGCGATGCGCCGTCGGCGACGGGAGCCGCTCAGGTCATCGACTTTTCGCATCACAAACAGATCGGCGACGCCTGATTTCCAGGTGTCTCCGCCGGAGAGATAGCAGTCGCCCGTGGCTTCTCGACTGTCGCCAATAATGCGCGAGCCGGGCTCTCGCCGATCAGCGTCACCTCCATTTTTCGATTTGAAAGCAAGGACCGGATCGGCCCCGCCATCGCCGGCTTCTATCTTGTCGCCAGAAACAAATTCGAAGGAGCGCAGGATGCGCGAAATCATCCGCTTTGCCTGGGGGACCAGTTCCCTCGGCGATTTCATGGTGGCGATGTCCGGCAAGGGGCTCGTCGCCCTCGAATTCAGCTCGAACCGCTCCGCGGCGGAGGACGCATTGCGCGGCCACTTCCCGGAAGCCGACATCATCGACAGCGAGCAGGAATTGACCGATGTCCTGTCGAAGGTGCAACGCGCGATCGAAGCGCCAGGTTTCGATCCCGCAATTCCACTCGACTTGCGCGGGACGCCGTATGAAGTCGAAGTCTGGTCGATGCTGCGTGCAATACCCGTCGGCGAAACGACCAACTACGGCGCCCTGGCGGCCAAACTCGGTACCCGCGACGCACGCGAGGTGACCGAGGCGATCGCCTGCAATCCTGTTGCGGTCCTCGTGCCGTGTCACCGCGTCGTCAAGAAGGACGGCTCGATCTCCGGCTATCGCTGGGGCGTCAAGCGCAAGCGCGAGCTATTGGCACGCGAACGGCGTTCCGGGGCATCCGAAACTCTGTGAAGGGTTGCGGCGCGTCAGGCCGCTTCGTTGGCGCGCCTCCAAACCGGAAACGGATCGGGCAGGCCGGCCCAGGCCTGCGTATCCATGCCAGGCTTTCCTTTCACGAGGCACGCATCAAGCCGTGCACGGATCGCGGCTTCATCCATGTTCGTGCCGATGAAGACGAGTTCTTGCCGGCGGTCGCCATAGAGATCGTTCCAGCTCTTCTTCAATATTCGCTGCCACTCGGGATCCTGCGGCCACCGTTCGCGCGGAATCGCTGCCCACCAGAATCCCAGGGCCTCGGTCTTGGTGATGGCGCCGGCCTGGCTCATTTCGCCGACCCACTGCGGACGCGTGGCAATCCAGAAATGGCCCTTGGCGCGAATGACCCCTGGCCAGGCGTCATGAAGGAAGTGATGGAATTTCGTGGGCTCAAACGGCCGCTGCGCACGATAGACGAAGCTCTTGATGCCGTATTCCTCGCTCTCCGGCACATGGTCGGCAAAGCCATACAGCTCCTTGAACCACAGCGGATGCTGTTGCGCCTTCTGAAAATCGAAGCGCCCGGTATCGAGGATCCGATCGAACGGGACCTTGCTGTGATTGGTCTCCAGGATCTCGGCCTCAGGATTGAGCGCCCGGATGATCTTGCGCGCGGCATCGCGGTGCGCGGGTGTTGCGTCATCCACCTTGTTCAGCACCACCACATCGGCAAATTCGATCTGCTCGACAAGCAAATCGACCAGCGTGCGCTGGTCGTTGTCGAGGGCCTCGCCGCGCTCGCTAAGGAAGTCGGTGGAGGAATAGTCCTTCAACAGGTTCACCGCATCGACGACCGTGACCATCGTGTCGAGCCGCGCGACGTCGGACAGGCTCTCGCCTTGCTCGGTCCGGAAATCGAACGTGGCCGCAATCGGCAGCGGCTCGGAGATGCCGGTCGATTCGATCAAGAGGTAATCGAACCTTCCGCCTTCAGCCAGCGCACGCACTTCCCTCAGCAGGTCGTCGCGCAGGGTGCAGCAGATGCACCCGTTGGTCATCTCAACCAGCTTCTCGTTCGTCCGGGAAAGATTCGCACCGCCATCGCGAACGAGGTCCGCATCGATGTTCACCTCGCTCATGTCGTTCACAATCACGGCCACCTTCAGGCCGTGTCGGTTGTTGAGCACGTGGTTCAGCAAAGTTGTCTTTCCAGCCCCGAGGAAGCCGGACAAGACGGTGACGGGCAGTTTTTGCATGGAGATCGAACAGCCTTTGCAGCTCGAGGAATTTCCGCCCGGCAGAGGGCATCGGGGCATCCATATGTAATGTTATAACATTACATAACCGGAGCCGTTTTCGATTGTCAAGCTGCACCGACGGCAACGCGTGCTGCGTTGGAGCAAACGTGAGTTGGTGGAGTGGCTGGATTGTCAACTAATGCCAACGCGATCAACCAACCCGGCCATCGCGTGCGCCCCCATCACGGAATGATCAAACTCGAGGAATGTAGGAACGAAGCAGATTCGACCGCGTTGCGCTCCGCATCTGCGTAGGTCCTGCATCGGCACTTCTGGTGCGTGCTCCGAACCGGAGGTCGCTCATGTCGAAATACCCGAAAACTGCGGCCGCATTGGCCGTAGCGAGCTTGATTGCAGTCGCTGCATTGGCCGATCCACTGCCCCCAGACGCGACCTACAGGCCGCTTCCGACGCAGCCGCTTGATGTGGTGAAGGCGCTCGATGAGGCGCAGAAACCGCAGGTCATGCAGCGCCAGCAGGCCTTGTTGGAGCAGCGCTATGACCTCTCCAACCGGCCGATCGACAATGCGATGATGTCGGGCGGGCGAAAGCCCGTGCAGGACGGAGTGCGCGTCAGGCTGGCGACAGGAGTAACCTGGGACAGTCTGTCGGCGATGAGTCCGGACGAGATAAGGCAGCGCGGATTGCTGCCGGCCGGTTTCATGCCGCTGCCGCATGTCAAGCAGGCGACCGGCGGCCAGGTTTTCCCGAACCAGCAGATCGACGAAATCAACCGGCAGGAATCGCGCAACATCAGGCGCTTCGACATCGATTTCGATCTCCCCGACCAGTTCACGCCGGAGTTTCCGCCGCCGATCTTTCTCACCACCCATCCGGAACTGGGCGATGTCTCGCACGGCCAGCTTCTGACGATAAAGAACTACTATCAACTGATGATCGGCATCATCACGCCCGTGCAGATGGAGGGACTGCGCCTGTTGCTGACACCGTTCCCGCAGGAAGAGTTCAACCAGACAGAAGATCGCAAGAGCGCAGACCAAAGCCTTGGCGTCACCTGTCTCGATTGCCATGCGAATTTCCACACCAATGCGGCCTTCCACCAGACACCTGACGTGCGTCCGCAGGCGGCTCGCTTCCGCCTCGATACGGTCAGCCTCCGCGGCATGTTCAACCAGCAAATTCATGGCTCGAAACGGTCGCTGCGCTCGATCGAGGACTTCACGCAGTTCGAGCAGCGGACGGCCTATTTCAACGGCGATCACGTCAGCGCGCAGCGGAAGGGCGTGAACCTGCCCGACCGATTTGATCAGGTCCCGATGATGGCGCAGATGCAGAACATCATCGATTTCCCGCCTGCGCCAAAGCTCGACCCGCTGGGGCGGCTCGATCCCAGCAAGGCGACGCAACAGGAACTCGCGGGAGAGCAGGTGTTCCTGGGCAAGGGGCAATGCGCGCAATGTCACATGCCGCAGACGTCGTTCCTCGACAACAACATGCACGACCTGAAGCTTGAGCGCTTCTACAATGTCGGTCAGACGGTCAATGGTCTCGTCACATTGCCTGATGGACCAATCAAGACCTTCACGTTGCGCGGCATCAAGGACTCGCCGCCCTATATGCACGACGGGCGGTTGCTGACGCTTGCCGACACGGTCGAGTTCTTCAACCTGGTGCTCGGCTTGAAGCTGACGCAGGAGGAGAAGGATTCGCTGGTGGCGTACATGCTGACGCTGTGATGCCAGTCGGGTGCCGGCGGTTGTCGTCCCGCTGAGTCGCAGAAGGAGATTGAGTGATGCGTCTTCTCACGCTCGTAACGATCGCAATTGCATTTGTTTCTCCGGCGGCTTTCGGTCAGTCGACCAATCCCGCGAGTCCCGCGCCGGGTAATCCCGGCGGCGTGCCGCCTGGCACGAGACAATCTGCACCTGGGATGCCGGCGCCACGCCAAACCAATCAGCCGGATCGCACCTTCATTCACGCCGCCGCAGTCGGAGGATTGGCTGAGGTGGAGTTGGGCAGGCTCGCGGCGCAGAGAGCAACGAGCCGCAGGGTCAGGGAATTCGCGGAGCGCATGGTCCGCGACCACAGCGCTGCCAACGACAGGCTGGGAACGCTCGCAAACACGAACGGGATTGCGCTGCCTGATAAATTCGACGAGGAACACAAGGCCATGCGCGCCAAGCTGGAGCAGTCGAGCGACGCGCAATTCGATCGTGCCTACATCGAGGGGCAAATTATCGAGCATCAGAAGACAGCCCAGCTTCTGGAATACGAGATCGGTTCAGGTGAGAACGCCGAACTGAAGAATTTTGCATCCGACCTCTTGCCGACTGTGCTGGATCATTTGCGGATGGCACAAACGATTTCCGCTGAGATGGCACATCAAGCCGCAACAGAGATGCCGCGAAAGGAGATGCCGCGCGAACGGCGCTAGCGACACTGGGATCGGAAAGTCACCTGTGGGGTTTCGATCCCTGCAACGGTACGCAATTTCGCGTCGGTACGCGAGGTGCGCGCTTTCGCCGCAATGGCGACGGTGCCATGTGGGGCTATGCTGAGTGCATTATGACATACGTTGTCGACATCGATCCGCGCATCGCGCGCATCTGTCTGCACGCCGGCCGCCTGCACGCAGGCACTTAGCCGGACGGCCGATCGAGCCGTCCGGGTTCTGTTCTCATCGATATCTCGAGTTCGTGGCTTCCGTGCAGGAGCCCGATTTACTTTGAACAGAAGGAACGTGCCGTGCCGCCCCCGTCAAAGACCGTCCACACCGCATCCGATGATCGCCGCCTCGAGCCCACGCGCGAAAGCGTGAGACAAGCCGAGTCGAATGTCGTGCCATTGTTCCGTGCGCCTGCGGCTACAAAAGATGATCCCGTCGACGACGACCCAGGGCCAACGGCTGCCTGAACGCCAAGGTGACAGCAATGAGCAAGAAGACCGAACCCGATCTGCCGCCGATCCTGGTGACAACGGAGGAGAAGCAGCGGTTGAGCGGGCTTGCCAACTCCAGCATGGAGCTTTTTCCGCGCGTGGCCTATTTCCTTGCGGGCGAGATGGAGCGCGCGAGCATCGCTCCTGACGACGCCGATTTGCGAGACGTGGTCCGCATGGGCTCCGAGGTCCGCTATCGTGACGACAGCACCGGCGAGGCGAGGGAGGTGGTGCTGGTCTATCCGCACGAAGCCGACATCTCGCGCAAGCGCATTTCGGTGCTGACTCCGGTCGGCGCCGCGCTGATCGGCCTGTCAGTCGGCCAGACCATCGAATTTCAAACGCCGGATCGCCGAACGCGAGCGCTGACCGTGTTGCGGGTTTCGCATTGAGCAGGAGCTTTGCGACCATGCGCGACCGTGTGTTTGAGCAAGCCGGGCTGATCGTGATCTGCATCACCATCGGCCTGATCGGGCTCGTCGGCGCTCTGGCTTACCTCGCGCGGCTGTTCATGTGAGTTCGGTGGCTGTTTGAGCCTGGTGGCCGGGTTCGATCCCTGCAACGGAACGCGTTATAATCGCGCGTCGCTGAAGGCGAGGCGCTTGTCATGACACAGTGGTACTTCGTCTGGATCGAAGGTCCGCGCGGGCCTGTGCCACAAAAGTGGTCTACGGAGGGACTTTGGGGGCAGGTCACCCGTCAGGACGTGATCGTGCGCTTTACGCTGACGGAACGCGAAGCGGCGCTATCGCTCGACGAATTGGCGAGGTTGCATCCTGTTCCCGAGGAGTGAACCTTGGGGAACTCGCGAATTTAATGCGAGCGCGGGGTTGAATAGGCGAGCTCGGACCCAATGTCCCGGACTTCACGTTCGTTGAAGCGCGGTCGAAACGGATCGTATTTGGCGAAGAGCCGGCGACAGGATGGCAATTCGAAGAAAATCATCCAGCGACGGCACAAGTGAAGCTCCAGCGCGTCGTCGTGTTGGCGGGATGACGTCCCGCAAATGCAGGCGGCCGCCTGCGGCTTAGGCCGTTGCGCGGTGCAACCCTCCAATCCAGAGGAGCGAGGAACATGAGACTGAACTCATCCCAGGTCGAGCGGGCCTTGAGCCAATTCGATGCCCACTGCCTTCCCGACGATCACCCGGCGGTCGCCCAGTTGAACCGCTTGTTCGGTGATCACACCTACTTCCTTGACACCAACGGGCTCAACGTTCTCGAGCCCAGCGAATCAGCGGAGACGGACACGCAGATCGGCAAGATCGTGAACCTCGCCCATTGGAGCGACGACACCCTGACGAATTTGATGCCGCACGAGCCTGAACCGACCGGCGTCATCGTCAGTCTTGGCTCCAAGCACTGATCGTTCCTGATTGACCATCGTGAAAGCCCGCCTCTGGCGGGCTTTTGTTTTGGTGCCCTTGTCACGGTGCTTTGGGTTCAGCCGGATAGACGCAGCGGAAGCCGATATGGACGAGATAGAGCGGGATGATTCTTCTTCGAATCATCCCGCTCTATCTTTTTGTTTGAGCATGATCTTTTCGGAAAACCGGTATCCACTTTTCCGGATCATGCTCTAGAACGCCGCATTGCATGCTATCTTGCGCCTCCAAATGGAGTGACCCTCATGCCAATCTGGACCTGCGAACAATGCGGCGCGCAGTTTTCCGAGAGCGCCAGTTCGCCGCCGTCCTGCCGGATCTGCGAGGACGAGCGGCAGTTCGTGAACTGGAACGGGCAGGTCTGGCTCAGTCGCGAGGAACTGGCCAAGCGCTATCGTGTCGTCTGGCGCGACGATCTTGGGCTCGTTGGCATCGCGGTCGAACCGCGCTTGGCGATCGGCCAGCGTGCGTTGCTGGTGCCGGATGGCGACGGCCTTGTGATGTGGGACTGCATCCCGCTCGCAACGCGAGAGGCGATCGACTACGTCAAGTCGCGCGGCGGGCTGAAAGCGATCGCGGTATCGCATCCGCATTTTTATGGGGCGGTGGCCGACTGGAGCGAGGCGTTCGGCAATGCACCGGTCTATCTACATGGCGACGATGCGCCATGGATCACGCGGCCGCATCCGTCGATCATGCCGTGGCGAGGAGAGGAGCTCGCGATTTCGGACGATCTTCGGCTGGTCCGCGCCGGCGGGCATTTTGCTGGCGCGAGCGTATTGCATTGGCGCACGGGCGCGGATGGCCGCGGCGCACTCCTGACCGGCGATGTGGCGCAGGTGGCGATGGATCGCCGTCACGTCAGCTTCATGTACTCCTATCCGAACTACACGCCGCAGAACGCGGTGGCAGTGCGCCGCATCGCGGAGGCGATCGCGCCGCTTGCGTTCGATCGCATTTACGGCGGCTGGTGGGGACGAAATATCGAGCACGACGCGAAGGCGGCGTTCGATGCGTCGGTCAGACGGTATCTCGATGCCATATCTTAAAGCCCCGTAGAGCATGAATCGCGCGAAGGTGGTGTTCCATTGACGTGGTCTTTGATCACATTAACGCCTTCTTAGAGCATCATCCGGACAACTGTGACCCAGTTTCCGAAAAGATCATGCTTAGACAAAGAGATAAGATCATGGTCCGACCAGCCTGATCGGATCATGATCTGAGTGCGCTTCTCCTTAGTGTGCACGCGTAAATTGTGGGGGCGTCAGTGTCGCTGTTGGAAAATCCTCCGGAACGAACGTTGCAGGCGCTCGGGCGCGATGTGGCCGAGACGAACGTTGCGCCGGTGCTTTACGCGACAACGCTGTTTGTTTCGGCGCTACTGTTGTTCTCGATCCAACCGATGTTCGCCAAGATGGTACTGCCGAAACTCGGCGGCGCACCCGCGGTGTGGTCGGTCGCGATGGTGTTCTTTCAGACCGTCCTCCTCGCAGGCTATGCCTACGCGCATCTGCTCGGCCGCGCCTGGCCGCCGCGTCGGGCCGCCTTGGCCCATCTTGCGCTCATCGCCGTCACGGCACTCACGCTGCCGATCGCGATCGCGTCCGGCTGGGGCGCGCCTCCGGCCACCGGCATCGCGTTCTGGCTGTTCGGGCTGTTCGCTGCCTCGATCGGTTTGCCATTCTTCACATTGTCGGCGAGCGCGCCACTGCTGCAAAGCTGGTTCGCCGCGAGCGGGCATCGGCAGGCCGGCAATCCCTATGTGCTCTATGCGGCCTCCAATCTCGGCTCGTTCGCGGCGCTGCTGGCCTATCCCGCGCTGCTGGAGCCGATGTTGACGCTGAAGATGCAAACGGCCGCCTGGTCGGTTGGGTTTGCGCTTCTTGCGCTGCTTATGGCCGCGGTGGCGCTGTCGGCCGGGCGCAGTGCGCCCGTCGCGGCCTCTGTTGTTCATCCGGGTGATGTTGCCGGAGTGACTGTTGCCGACCGTGCGCGCTGGATCGTGCTGGCGGCGATTCCGTCCGGGCTGGTGATCGCCGTGACGGCGCATCTGACGACCGATGTCGCGGCCGCACCGTTCCTCTGGGTGATTCCGCTCGCGCTGTACCTGCTCACCTTTGTTGCGGTGTTCCGCGAGCGGCCGTGGATCGCGCACTCAACTGTGGTGCGGCTGGTGCCGTTCGCAGTGATACCGCTCGCGGTCAACCTGATCGGCAACAGCAGCGCCTTTTGGGCGGTTGCGATTGTGCTCAACCTAGTTGCGTTCACGCTGCTGACGTTGCTGTGTCACGGCGAGCTCTATGCGCGCCGGCCCCATGCCCAGCGGCTGACGGAATTCTTCCTTTGTACGTCGTTCGGCGGTGTCATCGGCGGTGCCTTCGCTGGCCTGTTCGCGCCGCACATTTTCTCCGGTAATACAGAATATCCGATCCTGACCCTGCTGGCGCTGCTCGCCATTCCCGGCGCTTTTGCCGGCGGGCTGCGCAAGGCCTTGGTCGAAGCGTTGCCATGGTTGCTCGCGAGCGCGGCGCTGGGGATGATCTGGTACTTCGTGAGCTCCCAACGTCCGGCCGCGCTCGATCTGCCGATCCAAATAGGGCTGAACCTGCTGGCGGTCGTCATGCTGTTCCAACGACACAGGCCGATGAGGTTCTTCGGTCTTGCCGTGCTCGGTTTCATGTTGACCGCATTCTGGCGGCCAGGATTTGTGCCGGTCGAAACCGCGCGCAGCTTTTTCGGCGTGCATAAGGTGGTGGAGATAAACGACGGCAAGTTCCGGCTGCTCTCTCACGGCAGCACCATTCACGGCGCGCAGCGCCTGCGCAATGAGGATGGAACACCGGTCCAGGGAAAACCAGTCCCGCAAATGTACTATAATCCAGGTGGGCCGTATGCCGAAGCCATAGAGTCGGCGCGTGCCGCCCGCGGCGGATTCGACCGGGTTGCCGTCGTTGGTCTTGGCACCGGCACCCTTGCCTGCCACCAGAAACAAAAAGAACGATGGACTTTCTTCGAGATCGATCCGGAAGTTATTCGCATCGCGCGTGATCCGGCCCGCTTCGAGTTCTTGTCGCGCTGCGCGCCTGATGCCGAGATCGTGCTTGGTGATGCTCGTCTGACGCTTGCAGCCTCGCCCGACCGCTACGACCTGATCGTGCTGGACGCCTTCTCCTCGGATGCCATTCCTGCCCATCTTCTGACGCGCGAGGCTTTCTCCGCCTATCTCTCCAAGCTCACGCCGCATGGCGTGATTATCGTCCATATCACCAACCGGCATCTCGACCTTGCGCCTGAACTTGCCAACATCGCGCAGTCACAGGGGCTCGAAGCCTATTTTAAGCAGGATACCAGCGCCGATGATTTCGCGACGACGCTGAAAGCCAAGGTGCGCCTGGTGGTGCTGGCTCGCCAGCCGACGGATCTCGGCCGTATCTCCGAAGGCTGGACCCATTTGGAGCCGGACCCCTCGAGTGCGCTCTGGACTGACGATTATTCCAATATAATTGGCGCGATGCTACGGAAGAAGTTCGGCAGCTGATCCGTTCGGCGGTCGAGAGGAAGCGGCAAGACTTGATCCGTTAAATCATCACGCTATATCGACGTTTTCCCTTATCCTTGATCGGGCGAACGTATGACGAATAGCGATACTACCCCTGAATCCCAGCCGTTCCAGGCCGAGGTTGCCGAGCTCCTGCACCTGATGGTGCACTCGGTCTATTCGGAGACCGATATCTTCCTGCGCGAATTGATCTCGAACGCTTCCGATGCCTGCGACAAGCTGCGTTATGAGGCGATTGCCGCGCCGGAGCTGATCGCCGACGGCGCGCCGCCGAAGATCTGGATCAGGCCGGACAAGAAGGCCGATACGTTGTCCGTGATCGACAGCGGCATCGGCATGGACCGGCAGGAGCTGATCGACAATCTCGGCACCATCGCGCGCTCCGGTACCAAGTCGTTCCTCGCGCGGCTTGCTGAGGCCAGGGACGGCACCAACCTGCTCGGCCAGTTCGGCGTCGGCTTCTATGCCGCCTTCATGGTTGCCGACAGGATTGTCGTGATCAGCCGCCGCGCCGGAAGCGACCAGGCCTGGACCTGGACCTCGTCGGGCGGCAGCGGCTTCGAGATCGCGCCCGCCAGTGAGGAGGATGCCAAGCGCGTCACCCGCGGCACCGAGATCGTGCTGCATCTGAAAAAGGACGCCGCGAAATATCTCGAGACCTATGAGATCGAGCGCATCGTCCGCGCCTATTCGGATAACATCCAGTTCCCGATCGAACTGGTGCCGGAGGAGGGGGAGCCAAGCCAGATCAATTCCGCGAGCGCGCTGTGGCAGCGGTCGAAATCGGAACTCTCGGCGGAGGATTACAGCGAAGCCTATAAATCGATCGCCGGCGCCTTCGACGAGCCCGCGATGACGCTGCATTATCGCGCCGAGGGCCGGCAGTCCTATGCCGTGCTGCTGTTTGCGCCGTCGACAAAACCGTTCGACCTGTTCGAGCCGGCGCGCAAGGGCAGGGTGAAGCTCTATGTCCGCCGCGTCTTCATCGCCGACGATGCCGATCTTCTGCCCGCGTATCTGCGCTTCATCCGCGGCGTGATCGACAGCGAGGATCTTCCGCTCAACATCTCGCGCGAGATGCTGCAGAACAACCCGCAGCTCACGCAAATCCGCAATGCCGTAACCGGCCGCGTCATCGGCGAACTCGAGCGATTGGCGGATAAGGAGCCGGACGCGTTCGCCAAGATCTGGGATGCGTTCGGCCCGGTCCTCAAGGAGGGCCTGTGGGAAGATTACGAGCGGCGCGAGAAGCTGCTGGGCCTGTCGCGCTTCACGACCACTGCGGGCGAGAACCGCTCGCTCAAGCAATATGTCGAGGCTCTCAGGCCGAACCAGACCGACATCTATTATCTCACCGGCGAAAGCATCGAGCGGTTGAAGTCGAACCCGAAGTTGGAGGCCGCGCAAGCACGCGGCGTCGAGGTGCTCTTGCTCACCGATCCCGTGGATGCGTTCTGGACTTCGGCGCCGATCGATTTCGGCGGCAAGCCGCTGAAGTCGCTGAGCCAGGGCGACGTCGATTTCAGCCTGATCCCGCCTGTGGACGACAAGACCGACGAGAAAAAGGACGAGCCGGCCGCGGATGAAGCCACCACGATCGCCGCGATCAAGGAAGCGCTCGGCGAGCGCGTCGCCGACGTCCGCGCCTCGCAGCGATTGACCTCGAGCGCTTCCTGCCTCGTCGGCGGCGGCCGCGACCGCATGCTGGAGCGCCTCCTCGCGCAACAAAACCGCGGTTCGGTGACCAAGCCGATCCTCGAAGTCAATCTGCGCCATCCTTTGGTCGCCGCGATCGCGCGTGAAAAGGATGCGGCGAGGGATTTGTCGCTGCTCCTGCTCGAGCAGGCCCAGATCCTCGAGGGCGAGCTGCCGGAGGACCCGGCCGCCTTTGCCGGCCGTCTCAACCAGCTCGTGCTGCGCGGATTGGCAAGGGCCTAGCACTCGGTCCGTAGCCCGGATGAAGCGAAGCGTAATCCGGGGAGACAGACGCACCCGCCGTCCCGGATTACGCTGCGCTTCATCCGGGCTACGGGTCTGCATCGGGGCTACGCGCAACCGATCCCAAGACCGCCCGTATCTGCTAGACAGACGCCGAAAGCGGAGCGGTCCATGGCGACGGCAGGCGGCAGCGAGATCTTCTACGGCGGCATTCCGGTGTTCCGCGGCTTTGCGCGCCTGATGGAGCCGTCGCTGTATTCGCCTTTGCCCGACGATTGGAGCATCGGCGTCGCCGACATCGTGGAATCGACCAGGGCGATCGCCGCAAAGCGCTACAAGGCGGTCAACATGGCGGGCGCGGCTGTCATCGCCGGCGTTACCAATGCACTTGGTGGCCGCGAATTCCCCTTCGTCTTCGGCGGCGACGGCGCGAGCTTTGCTGTCGCGCCCGCCGATCTCGACGCCGCGCGCGGAGCGCTGGCAGCGACCACGACCTGGGTGAAGGACGATCTCGACCTCATCATGCGCGTGGCGCTGGTGCCGATCGAAGCAATCCGTGCGCAAGGCCTTGACGTGCGCGTCGCGCGCTTCGGGCCATCGACCAATCTTTCCTACGCGATGTTCTCCGGCGGCGGGCTTGGCTTCGCGGAAGGTGCGATGAAGCGGGGTGAATTTGCCGTCGCGCCGGCGTCGCCGGGCACGCAGCCCGATCTCAGCGGACTCTCCTGCCGCTTCGAGGAGATCCCTTCCGCGCGCGGCGTGATCCTGTCCGTGCTGGTGATGCCGGCGAAGGGCGGCGATCCGCATGCCTTCCGCAAGGTGATCGAGGAGGTCATCGCGCTCGCCGAGCAGAGTCCGGATGCTGGCCGTCCGGTGCCGTCAGGCGGACCGGCGCTACGCTGGCCGCCGCAGGGCCTCGACTTCGAGGCGCGTACCAAGCGCGGCGGTCCGCTGTTCGCGCGGCGCGTCCTGGTGCTCGCCGTCACGCTATGGGTCTACACCATCATGCGCTTCGGCATTTCGGTCGGCAAATTCGTGCCGAAGGACTATGTGCGGCAGGTGGTCGAGAATTCCGACTTCCGCAAATATGACGACGGCTTGCGGATGATCCTCGACTGCAGCGAGGAACTGGCGCAGGCGCTCGCCGGACGTCTCGCGCAGGCCTCGGCCAACGGCGTCGTGAATTATGGCCTGCACCGGCAGGATGCCGCGATGATGACCTGCTTCACCCCGTCGGCGATGCGCAGCGACCACGTGCATTTCATCGACGGCGCCCGCGGCGGCTACGCCTCCGCCGCGTCCGCCATGAAAGCGATGCAGATCTGAAGATTTAGCGTCCGACCCGCGTCCAGCTTTCGCCGCCGCAGAGCGCGCCGACGCAGCCCTCGACCCGTAGCGTGTCGGGGCCGGCGAGCGAAATGCTGCTCGCATAGGTGCCGCCGTCGTCGGCGTTGTAGATTTGGCCCGTCCACTTGCCGCCGGCCGGCCGCATGCCCGAGAACAGCGGCAGCCCGATGATCGGACGGGTCGTGAGCGCCGGATTCGGGTTCTTGTTGTCGACCTGCGGCCTGCCGGTCGCGGGGTCGATCGGCTCGCGCAGGGAGACGATCACGCCGCAAATCCCGCCGCTGCATTTGCTGATCTTGACGCGGGCGTCGCCCGCCTGCGTCTGCCAGGTGCCGGATGGATCGGCCGCGTTTTGCGCGCGCGCCGTCGGTGCGGCCAGTAATACCGCCAGCATCGCTGCGATGAGAGCTGATCTGCAAGCCATGATTCGTTCCCCAAAAAAGCACGCCTGCATAGCAACAAATCGGCTTTGTGCAATCTCACTTCCGCGCGTCGGTGCGCGATCATTTGCCCCAGTGATGCGCATGCGTCACTGCGTGGCCGCCCTGAAGATTGCCGGAAGATGATGTCCGGCATCTTACGGACGGCGCAAGCCACGCGCACCTCATGCAGGGATCACCACGGCAGGCCGCACAGGTCGATGGTCCCCGTATCAGGCGCGCGCTTGATGTCGAATACGAACGGCGTCATCGCGTCAAAGCGGACGCGTCCGCCCGGCTGCTCGCAATAGAGCTCGCCGGTGAAGGGCCTCCAGCCACGCGCCTGGTAGAACGCGAAATTGTGCGGCTCGCAGAACAACAGCATGAAGCGCGCCGCCTCATTGGCGCGCACGGTCTCGACCGCGGCGTTGAGCGCGATCGAGGCATAGCCGCGGCGCTGGCAGTCCTCGCGGGTGGCAACCCCGCCGATGCCGGCGATATGGATCTGGTGCCCGTTCCAGATGATGGTGCGGAAGTAGATGCCGACGTGGCAACCGACGCCGCCCTCAGGCGCGTCGATCAAGACGCGCAGGTCGGCACTAGCCCACTTGATATGGCCCCACGGCAATTTCGCGATCGCGTCGGGCGGCCAGACCGCCCGAAACAGCGGCTCGACCGTCTTCCAGGAAGCATCGCCGTTGAGGATTTCGATCTCGATGCTCACTTGAGTGCGTCCTTGCATTCCATTGGCGCGATCTTACTCGCACAAACGGGAAAACGCACCTGGGCCCGCGCCCCGCCGCTCGGAGTTGATCTTAAGCATTTCATTCCCAACAATATTTTGGAGTTGGTTCGTTGCGCTGACGTTTTGCAGATCGCCTGCAGGGCCTGCATGCCTGCGCCGAAAATGCGGTGTTTAACTGTGATGGAACCTTCTATAAGAGGTCTCCGTTAGTGTCGTCTCCCCTCATGTTGGACATCACACCATGACTTTCACGCTACCCGACCTCCCCTACGCCCACGACGCCCTGGCGCCCTACATGTCGAAGGAAACGCTGGAGTACCATCACGACAAGCATCATCAGGCTTACGTGACCAACGGCAACAACGCGATCAAAGGGACCGAATTCGAGGGCAAGTCCCTCGAGGAGATCGTGAAGGGCTCGTATAACAAGAACGCGGCCGTCTTCAACAATGCCGGCCAGCACTACAACCACATTCACTTCTGGAAGTGGATGAAGCCGAATGGCGGCGGCAGCAAGCTGCCGGGCCGTCTCGAGAAGAAGATCAACGAGGACCTCGGCGGCTTCGAGAAGTTCAAGGCCGATTTCGCCGCCGCCGGCGTCGGCCAATTCGGTTCCGGCTGGGCCTGGCTGCAGGTCAAGGGTGGCAAGCTCGAGATCTCCAAGACGCCGAACGGCGAGAACCCGCTGGTCCATGGCGCGGTCCCGATCCTGGGCGTCGACGTCTGGGAGCACTCCTACTACATCGACTACCGTAACCGCCGTCCCGACTATCTGAAAGCGTTCGTCGACAACCTCGTGAACTGGGACTACGTCGACGAACTGTTCGGCAAGGCGTGATCTTCAAATAGCGTCAATCATGCACGACGTCTCGACCCTCCCCTGAAAGGGGAGGGTCGGTTCGCATGTAGCGAAGCGTAATGCGAACCGGGGAGGGGTCAACTCTTTCCACTCGGGCATCGTCTCAGCGGAGAGACCTGACCCCTCCCCGCCGCTCATTTCATTCGCGTCGACCCTAGGCCGTGTGGACAGTTACCTTATCCAGAGCAGAGTGGCGGCAATGGCGACGACGGCGAAGTAGTTTCGCGCGG
>NZ_JBEGDB010000079.1:0-29693 GCF_043638955.1 Bradyrhizobium sp. 31Argb
CAAGGCTTCCTCCTAAAAGAAAGCCTTGAATCACGTTCAATCTGATTTGAGAATCCCAAGAGTCCACACGGCCTAGGGCTTTCATTGTGCTGATCATGAGATGCGATATCCTTACTTGAGTGTCTTGGACCGTTCGTAAGGTCCGGTAACGAACAGGTCGTCGTTGAGGTTGCCCTTGATGAAGCCGCCAGCGGCGAGCACTTCATGCTGGCGCTTCAGGCTGGCGATGTCGGAGGGCTCAAAGGCAACGCGGTTCATGGCGTCCCAGTTCTCGACATAGACGCTGGCATCCTTGGTGGGCAGGTTGGCGGTCTTCTCCAGAATGGTGACAACCTCGTCCTTGTGCGCTGCACCCCACGCCAGCGTGTCGCGCAGGGCTGCAATGACATTGGCGACCGTGTCAGGTTGGCTGGTGATCAGAGCCGTGCCCACTGCGCCGACGCCGTTGTAGGGCAGCGCGTCAGACTTTGTCAGTTTGCGCCATTCATCGACGAAGCTGCCGAGCTTCCTCACCTTCAGTTCGCCGTCGATCTGCGCGACCGTCACCGAGCGAAGCGCCGCGGCATCGACCTGCTTCTGGGCGAGGAATTGGACAAGGCGGGACTCATTGCCGCCGACCAAAGTGAAGTCTTCGCTCTTGATGCCGTAATTGTCCGACAGAACCGCGCTGGCGATGACGGCAACTGACGAGCCGGCGGGAGACATGCCGACCTTCTTACCTTTCAATTCAGAGATCGACTTGATCGGCGAGTCGCTCGGCACCACGATCTGAACGTCGGCGGGCTGCGTCGCGGTGAAGATCTTGATGGGCACGCCTTCCGCGGCGGTGCTGAAGACACCAGCGAGCGGTGCCCCGAAGGCCAGATCGATCGAGCCGGATGCGAGCGCACGCAGCGGCGCATTCACGTCCGGAAAGTGGACGAATTCCGCATTGATACCGCGCTGATGGAGGAAATCCTTGGACTGCAGCACTGAACCATAGCCGAGGCTCACGCCACTGGTCCAATAGCCGATGCGGACCTTTTGGCCGGCCTGTGCCGGCACTGTAACCGCGACGGCCACGACAGCCGCGGCCGCAAGCAGGAATTTTCGGAGCTTCATGGAGAGAGCCTCATGCCTAGAAGATCAAGATTTCCAACGGAACAGTGTGCGTTCCAGGGGTTTGAGCAAGCCGGCTTCGAGCGCCAGCATCAATGCGACCAGCAACAGCGTCCAGGCGAACACCTTGTCGCTCTGCACGAGGTCGGCGGCCTGGCGCAGGCGATAGCCGATGCCGTCGGATGATCCCAAAGTCTCGGCGACCAGCGACACCCGCCATCCGAAACCGAAGGCGAGGCGCGCGCCCGAGAAGAAGTGAGGCAGAATGCTCGGAAGGTAGACCTTGAAAAGAATCTGCGACTGCGACATTCGGAACGATCGTGCGAGGTCGACATATTGCCGGTCGACCGCCAGCGTTCCCTGCCAGACATTGGTGAGGATCAGTGGAAAGGCCGTCATGAATACGACGAAGACGGTCGTGGCGTCCGATATGCCGAACCAGATGATCGCGAAGATCGCCCAGATGGCCGACGAGACGGTGTTGAGAATGGCGAGGATCGGCTCGAAGAAGGTCGCGAGAGTGCGATTGGAGCCGAGGATGAGGCCAGCCAGTGTGCCGGTGACTGCCGCGATCGCGAAGCCGCCGAAGACACGGCTCATGGTAGCGCCGACATCGTGGCGAAACGTCGTGCTTTGCAGGAGGTCGCCGATGGCAGCGAGGACCTTGGCTGGTCCCGGCAAGACAAACGACGGCACCTTGCTTGCGGCATACCACCACAGCAAAGCGAGAGCGCCGAACAACAGGCAACGCTGCAGGAATACGCCAGTAAAGCGTGTCAACGAAGACATCTCTATGCCTCGATCCGCAACTGGCGGATCTGCTCGCTCACGACGGGGTCGGTTGGGATACGTGGACGCGGTAGGTCCAGCGTCCTGATGCTGCGGATGCGGCCCGGCCGCGGACTCATCATGACGATGCGATCCGCCAGCACCACGGCTTCTTCAATGTCATGGGTGACGAACAGAATCGTAATCCCGTGCATCCTTTGCAGGCGGATGACCTCGCCATGCATCTGGCTGCGCGTCTGCGGATCGAGCTTGGAAAATGGCTCGTCCATCAGCAGGATGCGCGGCTCAACGACGAGGCTGCGCGCAAGCGCAACCCTGCTGCGCATTCCGCCGGAGAGCTGGTGCGGCCACGATTTTGCAAAATCGGACAGACCAACGTGCGCCAGCATGGCCTCCGCCTTCGCGCGCCGCGTCGATCTGTCCATGTGCTGCGCCTCGAGGCCGAATGCGACATTGGCGCGGATGCTTCGCCACGGCAGCAGGCGATCTTCTTGGAACATGTAGGCGATACGATCGCGATCGCTTCGCAAATTGTTGACGGCGCCATTCACGCTGATCTCGCCGCAATCCGGCTGCAGGAGGTTCGCGATGATGTTCAGCAATGTGCTCTTGCCGCAGCCCGACGTTCCGATCAGTGCCACAACTTCGCCTGGCGAGACCACGAGTGAAATGTTTTCGAGAACCTTGAGCGCGTCGAAACTTTTCTCGATGCCATTCAACGCAATAGCGGGCGTTTTGACGTCGTGCGCAGGCAAGTGGAAGTTCATCAAATGGCTCGATGGGTGATGACGCAATCCTGAGACTGGAGGGCGCGGTGAGCCACACTTAGTCAAAAGATGCAGTTGCGAAAAGCAATCTCGCCGATCCGCGTGGAATAAGAACGATGCTTTCGGCTCTTGGACCTATCGAGTGATTTCGTTCGCTGTCTGCGACATGTGGGAGGAGAATATTCTCGGCCGATGCGGAGCACCATTGATGAAAGGCAAGCTCGGCGGAACACGAGTGTTCGTATCGCGCTTGAATGACCGGCTTTCATGCAGGTGGTCGTAAAACAATGCCGTGCACGTTAAGCGATTGCGTTGACGTGATACTTTTGTCATGCGAAATAATTGTTGTGAATCAAGGATTTAGCATGATTTCCTCTAAAGTGGCGGCGACGGTAGCAAATTGTTTCAAGGGCGAGCGGTTGCCGGGCACATTTTCCTTTCGGCGTTTTCCCACGATCATTTGGCTCGCCGCAGCAGGAGTTCTGGTCCAGGCGTCGCAGGCGCCGACACATGCGGCTGACCGCGTGAAAGTTGGTCTCGGCATCCCGCCAACGGTGACAGAAGGCAGCGTGCAATCCATTGCGGATGAACTCGGATTGTTTCGCGATGAAAATCTCGACGTCGAGTATGTGGTGCTCGCCGGTGCTGGCGCATTGCTGCCGCAACTCTTGCAGAAGAACATTACGATCGCACTGCCGCTTCCCGAGACGCTGCTTTCTGCGCATAAACCAGGGAGCGAGCCGTTGCCGGTCTCGTATTTCTACAATGCTGGTCCGAGGAATACGCTCGAGCTCGCTGTCAAGGCCGACTCTGATATTCGCACGATCGCCGACCTTCGCGGCAAGAGCATCGGTGTTGGCGCACTGACGTGGGGGACGATCCCGCAGACTCGTGCGTTGCTCCGTGCGGCAGGCTTGACGCCGGGCAGGGACGTGCAGATCGTTGCAGTCGGTGTTCTCGGCGCCGGCTTTCACGCGCTGCGCGAAGACCGCGTGCAAGCGTTGAACTTCAACAGCACATGGATCGACTTGCTGGAGCAGGAAGGCGTGGCCGCGCGCAGGCTCGCCTATCCGCCTGCGTTCCGCCAAACGGTGGTGAACGGATATATCGCGCACCGCTCGACCCTCGACGATAATCCGGGTCTGCTCGAGCGCTTCGGGCGCGCCTGGACCAAGGCGCTGGTGGTTTGCGATACCAACCCGCGCGCCTGTGTCGAGGCTTTTTGGCGAAAGAATCCATCGGCGCGGCCGCAGGGTGACGCCGCCGCGGCTCTGGCCGCCAATGTCCGTCTGCTGCAGCGATGGATCGAGCCATTGCTACGCGAGCCGGATGGCAAGGCGCGCGTGCCGGGCGCCTACGATCTCAGCATCATCCGCACCTATGTTGGCGAGATGCATCGCTATGGCGAATTCGCGTCCGAAGATATTCCTCTCGATGCCTATTTCAGCAACAAATTGGTCCCAGGCTTTGCCAAATTTGATCGTGACGCTCTCGTCGCCCGCGCTCGCGCGCTGCCATGACCGCTGTCGGACTTGAGGCGACGTCCCGGCCGGCGCTGGTTGCGCTGTCCGGCGTCCGCTTCTCATATCCGGGGCGCGCGAACGCTCCGGTGCTCGACGACTTGTCGCTTTCGGCGGAGGCGGGGGAGTTCCTTGCCGTGCTGGGCCCCTCCGGTGGCGGCAAGTCGACGCTTCTGAAGCTCCTCGCTGGACTTGCGATCGCGCAGGCTGGACGGGTGATGGTAGGCAACACGGAGATCCGTCGTCCGCATCGCGATGTCGGCATGGTGTTCCAAAGGCCGACATTGCTTCCGTGGCGTAATGTGCGTGACAACGTCTTGTTGCCCGTCGGCTTTGCCCGCAGCGCAAGCAGCGAGGAAGCGGCGCGCGCCGATCGCCTGCTTGAGATGACGGGGCTGCTCGAAAGTGCACACCTTTATCCCGACCAACTCTCCGGCGGCATGGCGCAACGCGTGGGGTTGGCGCGCATGCTTCTGCACGATCCCCGTCTATTGCTGCTTGACGAGCCTTTCTCCGCTCTCGATGCGATGACGCGCGAGCGGCTGTCGCTTGAACTTCAGCGCATCTGGATGACGGAGCGGCGGACCGCGATCTTCGTCACGCATTCGATACCGGAGGCGCTGTTCCTGGCCGACCGCGTCGTGGTACTCGCCGGGCGCCCCGCGCGCATCTTGGCGGACATCAAGGTCGATCTGCCGCGCCCGCGCACGCTTGAGACGATGGGAGGCGGGACATTCAATGCATTGGCGCTCGACCTGCGTCGTCTGTTCGACACCGTCGCGAGCAATAGTGGAGCGGCACGATGAAGTGGTTCAAGTGGCTGGTTCCGCCACTGGTGACACTATCGGTCATTCTCGCAGCATGGAGCTACGCGACCGGTCCCGGCGGCCTCCCGCCTTATTTGTTACCTGCGCCGTTGGCCGTGGCTCAAGCCCTGTGGTCGGGACTGGCCTCGGGAGAGTTTTGGCCACATGTTGTGTTCACCGTGTCGTCTACGCTCATTGGCTACGCGACTGGCTCAATCCTCGCGATCGTAGCGGGGGTGCTGGTGGCGGAAAGTCAACTCTTCGAGCGCTTCTTCTTTCCTTATATTGTGGCGATACAGGCCACTCCCAAGGTCGCGCTCGCGCCACTGATCCTCGTCTGGTTTGGTTTTGGTCTCGCGTCGAAAGTCGTTCTGGTCGCTCTGATCTGCTTTTTTCCGCTGCTCGTGAACACGATCGGCGGCATCCGCCGAACTGATCCGGAGCTGGTGGCGATGGCGCGGTCCTTCTCACGTCCATCCTGGTGGATATTTCTTCATATCAAGCTGCCGGCGGCCGCGGGCGCGATCTTCGCGGGCCTCGAGATCGGTATCGTGCTGGCACTCATTGGCGCTGTCGTCGGCGAGTTCGTCGCGGCCGAGCGCGGCGTTGGTTACCTGATCGGGGCGGCGACGGTGAAC
Organism: Bradyrhizobium sp. 31Argb; assembly: GCF_043638955.1. NCBI lineage: Bacteria > Pseudomonadati > Pseudomonadota > Alphaproteobacteria > Hyphomicrobiales > Nitrobacteraceae > Bradyrhizobium > Bradyrhizobium sp. 31Argb. The sequence continues at coordinate 5,619 of NZ_JBEGDB010000079.1, forward strand.
ATGAACGTAGCTGCGATGTTCGCGGGCGTTCTCATCCTTGCCGTTTTCGGCGTCTTCAGCAGCTTCGTCGTTCGGGCGGTGCAAAGGCGCGTCGTATTCTGGGAATATGTGCCCAGTGATCTGCCAACCGGGGAGCGTCTATGACGTCACGATCCAGCAAGATCGATAAACGCCTCGCTTTTGCATCGGCGACTGAACTCCTCGCTCGGTTAAGAAACAAGGAGTTTTCGGCGAGGGCGCTGCTCGAATTTCATATCGAGCGGCTCGACAAGGTGAATGGCTCGATAAATGCCGTCATCTTCACTGACCTCGCCGCTGCACGTGCACGCGCCGACGAGGCGGACACCGCGACGGCGAAGGGCCAGACCTGGGGGCCGCTCCATGGGCTACCTGTCACCGTGAAAGAGAGTAACAATATCGCCGGTTGGCCGACGACCTATGGCGATCCCGCGCTGAGAGATTTCATTGCGCCGCGCAGCGCCGTGATTATCGATCGGTTGCGGTCCGCAGGCGCAATTATCTTCGGCAAGACGAACGTTTCGCTGAATCTGATCGATTGACAGAGCTATAATGCAATCTATGGTACCACGCGCAATCCGTGGGATCTCAGTAAAACCCCGGGCGGCTCGTCCGGAGGCGCCAGTGCTGCACTTGCTGCCGGACTGACGCCGCTTGAACTTGGTAGCGACGCCGGCGGGTCCATCCGCATGCCGGCTCACTTCTGTGGCGTGTTCGGTCATAAGCCGACGCCTGGAATCGTTCCCGATCTCGGCAACGAGCGCGCAGGCAGTCTGATCGGCAACGATCTTGTCACGAGTGGACCACTTGCGCGTTCGGTCGCCGACCTCTCGCTCGCTCTGAATATTCTGGCGGGACCGGCAGGCGATGCAGCCAGCGGATGGCGCCTCGATCTGCCAGAGCCGCGGGCGACCCGACTGAGGGATTTCCGCATTTCGATCGTCACTAATTCGCCGGTTGCGGAGGTTGACGAGCCCTATCGCGCGGCGATACGCGCTCTGGCTGCTCGATTGAGGGAGGAGCGCGCGAGCGTCGTCGAGGAGTCTCTCCCGTTCACCGATCATGCATCATACCATGCGACTTACGTGCAGCTGTTGCGCGGCTCCGCAACGGCCCGGCTGCCCGTTGCGGTATTTGACGATGCGGTACGCCGCAGCGAGGAGCAGGGAGCAAACGTCACTCCTTATGTCCTGCAGACGGCTCGGGCCTATGCGCAACGCCACCGCGATTGGCTCCTGGCCGAAGAGAGACGCGCGCACTTAAAGAGAGATTGGGCTGACTTCTTCGAACGGTTCGATGTGGTGATTGCACCGGCCACGGTCAGCGCAGCATTTCCGATTGACGAAGCGAAATCGCGCGAGGAACGCACGCTGCGGATCAATGGTCACGACGTGGATTACAACGACCAGCTCTTCTGGGCCGGCCTCGCAACGCTCCCGTCTTTGCCAGCAACAGCAGTGCCGATTGATTCGGTCAATGGGTTGCCGATCGGCGTGCAGATCATCGGTCCGCATCTGCACGATCGCACTACCCTTGCCTTTGCTTCAGAATTGGAGCGGTCTTATCCATTCGTCGCTCCTTCGGCTTTCAGCTAGTCGCCTGATGAGTCGATCTTCTTGACGCTCCTGGCGCATGGTGGACATCGGTTTACTCTAACGAAGATATCCGAGAGGAGGCTGTCAGCACCGAAGACCAGATGTGCCTCATAGGTGGCTATTAGAGATCGCGCTCTCAATGGTCGACATCGATCTGTAGGTGACAACGCGGCATGCTACTCAACTTTTCTGAATCGGCAGCTAACGGACAATAGCTCTATCGAGCCCTTCAATGGCAAGTGTCGGACAGGGCAAGTCAATCTAGTCTTCATGGAGACTTACCGTGCCCTATCGGGAACGAGAGCAATCTGCTCCCTCCGAGGCCACACCCATCGCTTTGGTTATCACAGCCACCAGCATCGGCTTTGCCGTAGTGCAATTGGATGTATCCATTGTCAATGTCGCTCTGGCTCAGTTGAGTATCGAACTCAATGCGAGCATTTCTAACTTGCAGTGGGTAGTAGACGCATATTCTTTGACATTCGCCGTGCTGCTTCTCTCGGCTGGAGCATTTGGCGATTGGCTGGGTGCTAGGCGAGCCTACTTAATTGGCCTTGCCATATTTGCGGTGGCTTCGGCTATTTGCGGAGCGGTCCAATCGGTTCAGCAGTTAATTGCGGCCCGCATAATGCATGGCATTGGCGCGGCTATATTGGTTCCTCCTTCGCTCGCTCTTCTCAATCACGCTTGCGCAAACAATACACGGTTGCGGGCTCGCGCTGTCGGCATCTGGACCGCAACCGCCGGAGTTTCAGTAGCTTGTGGCCCCATTGTTGGCGGGCTGCTGCTTAGTACGCTGGGCTGGCGCAGTATTTTTTTCGTTAACCTACCACTTTGTCTGCTAGGCGTAGCAACAACGGCGCGTCTCACGGAAGTCCCGCGCGACCGGCGACGATACTTTGACATAGGTGGGCAAATTTTCGCTGTTGTGGCGCTGACTTGTCTGATCGCGTCAGTGATCAAATCCGGTGCACTCGGCTTCTTTCACCCATGGGTATTTGGCGGTTTGGCATCTGCCGTCCTGTGCACACTGATATTCGTGTACATCGAAGGTAATGCGGCTTATCCGATGCTGCCTCTAAGTTTGTTTCGCCGCCCCAACTTTAGTCCGACCGTACTATTCGGCATTGCCATCAACTTCACTTATTACGGTCTGATATTCATCGTCAGCCTGTATCTGCAAAACGTTCAGGGCTACACTGCCGATCGAGCTGGATTTGCTTTCCTACCACTTACGGCTACCCTTATCGTGGCTAATCTGTTCAGCGGTTGGATGGCTGGTCAGTATGGTGATCGCAGACCAATGGTGTTGGGTGCGCTTGTTTGTGCTGCTGGCTTTGCCCTGTTGCTGCAACTCGATTCGCAAAGCAGCTATTTCGCTATGCTGCTACCGTTCCTTGCGATTCCAGCCGGTATGGGTCTGGCTGTCCCAGCGATGACCAACGCGATGCTGTCCAGTGTGGAAAAAAGCTGGTCCGGCACGGCTTCCGCGGTGCTCAACTCTGCGCGACAGGCAGGGGGAGCTATCGGCGTGGCCGTCTTCGGCGCGCTGATTGCTGGTGGTAACGAACACATCGTGCCAGGGATGCATGCTGCCGCCGTGCTTTCAGCAGCTATGCTTGTTGTCGCCGCCGCTATTGCTTGGATTGGCATCGTCCGAACAAGGTAAGTCACCATTCCAAGAGAGGGCGCGCGCACTCTCTTTCGAGCGGGAATTGTTGTTGCTCGATGAGCCGATGAGCGCACTTGATGCATCCTTGCGGCGCGATTTGGCCGCGGACGATTTCGGGCCGCTTCTCGATCAGCGTTGCGCGGAAGTTGGACGGGGACGTCGTCAGCAATTGAAAGGCCAGCAGGACGCCGCGGGCGCCACTACCTATGACAATCGCGTGCCACCCTCCGGACCCATCGTGCCGCCCCCGTTATGATTGATCGGTCAACGTCGCAGGACTGCGGTTAGTTCTATGGCTCAAATGCGTTGATCGTCGGACAAGGGTGATGTTTTTGCTCAGCCCGATCGGAAGCGGTCGTTTGCCATCGAAATGACTTTCGGTAGAATTACTTTATCTGCTGGCCTGGTCGCTATCGCGCCGGCGCCCGAAAAGCAGCCCGGTAGAGCGCGGGGCTGGTGCCAAGGCGTGTCCTGAAATGGTGCCTCATCGCATCCGCCGAGCCGAATCCGGTCTCCGTCGCGACGGTTTCAATCGGGAGCCGTGTTCCCTCCAGGAGCTCGCGTGCTTTGGCCACGCGCGCCTGTACGACCCACTCGCCCGGCGACATGCCGGTGGCGTCCTCGAACCGGCGGATGAAGGTGCGACGGCTCATCCTTGCTCGCGACGCCAGATTTGCGATGGTCAGGTCGCGGTCGAGATGGCGTTGGGCCCAGACAAATATCGAGGCGAGGACATCACCTTCAGCCTTGCGAACCGGCTGCGGAATGAATTGCGCCTGTCCTCCGTCGCGGTGCGGAGCAATCACGAGCCGCTGCGCGACACGATTGGCGATCTCGGCACCATAGTCCCGGCGCACGATGTGGAGGCATAGGTCGAGCCCCGCGGCGCGGCCGGCCGAACTCATGACATTGCCGTCCTCGACATAGAGCACGTTGGCGTCGACTTGAATATGCGGATATCTCCGTGCAAGGGTCTCAGTATGCGCCCAATGCGCGGTGGCGCGCCGGCCGTCGAGGAGCCCTGCCGCGGCAAGGATGAAGGCGCCGGCGCAGATCGAGGCTATCCGCGCGCCGCGCCGGTGCGCGCGCCTGAGCGCCTCGAGCAAGACCGGAGGTGGGGAGTCCACGATATCGAGCGAGCCCGGCACGATGATCGTGTCGGCGCGGAACAATGTCCGGATTCCTCCGTCGACAATGACCTTGAGACCGTTATTGGCCTTCAAGGGCTGTCCCGGTCGTTCCGAGCAGATCACGACACGGTACCAGTTGGTCGCCATGCCGAAGACCTCGACCGCCAGGCCAAGCTCGAAGGCGTTGACCCCGTCATAGGCGAGCACGGCCACGGTTTGCTTGCGCCGTGACGTATCGGACCTGCTGGAACGGGTCGCTGGGTTTGGCATTATTTTTACGATAGCCGGCATTCGTGCCACTGGTCAACGGCTCGGACATGCCACAGCTTCCTCGGCGTTTGAGGAGCCTGTCGTCCGATGCTTGAAGATCTGACTTATCTCGCCGGGACCGACGAACTGCGGCCGCCATATGCGCAGCCTTCCGCCCTAGTTCGCGCCAAGCAGCTCGATCGGCTCGATGCCCATTGCTGCCGTTTCATTGCGAAGTCGCCACTGGTGATCGTCGGCTCATCCCATCCCGCACGCGGCCACGACGTGAGCCCGCGCGGCGATGCGCCCGGCTTCGTCCGCATCCTCGATCCGCAGCATTTGGCCATTCCGGATCGACCCGGAAACAACCGCCTCGACACGATCGAAAACCTCTTCACTGATTCCTCCATCGGTCTGTTGTTCATCATACCGGGCGTTGACGAGTTGCTCCGCGTGAACGGAACGGCACGCCTGACACGATCGCAGCCGCTGCTGGACTCGATGGCGGTGCGCGACAGGGTGCCAAAACTCGCAATCGTCGTCATCGTGCAGGAGGCATTTCTCCATTGCAGCAAGGCGCTAAAGCGCGCGCGGTTGTGGAGCGGCGAGTATCGCCTCGACCGCTCGGAGTTTCCGACGCTTAGCCGGATACTGGCGGACCAGACGGGACCATCAGGCGTGAGTGTCGTCGATATCGAGGCCCGCATCGACGCCGACGCGCGCAACAACCTCTATTAAAGGAGACGATGATGAAGTTCAGGCTCTTGCGCAATGCGACCCTGAAGCTGGACATTCTGGGCAGATCGGTGCTGATTGATCCATTCTTTGCGCCGAAGGGCTCCCGGCCCTCCTTCACCGGGCGCGCCCCTAATCCGCTCGTCGACCTACCGATGAGCCCGGAGGAGATCCTCGATGGGGTCGAACTCGTCGTTGTATCGCACCTGCACGCCGACCATTTCGATCCTATCGCGCAGGAGCTGGTGACAAAACATCTTCCGTTGATTTGTCAGCCCGGCGATGAAGACAGGATCCGGGCTCATGGATTCAGCAACGTCACACCTCTCGTCGATACAGTTAATTGGCAAGGCATCCGCTTCCAGCGGCGCGAAGGCAGCCATGGTTTGGGGCCGGTCGTGCAGAAGATGGGATCCGTGATGGGCTTTACCATGACGGCGAAGGACGAGCCGTCACTGTATTGGGCAGGCGACACCGTGCTTTATCCGGCGGTCGAGGCTACTATCGTGGAAAGCCGACCGGAAATCATCGCCATCCACCCCTGCGGAGCAAAATGGGATGGTGATCTCATCACGATGGATGCCGCGGAAGCAGTCGCGACATGCCGGCTCGCGCCCGACGCGGTGGTGATCGCAACACATATGGAGGCCCTGGATCATGCGACTGTAAGCCGGGACGACCTGCTGAAATACGCGCGCAACGAGGGGATTGGACCGCAGCAGTTGCTGGTCCCGCAGGACGGCGATCAGTTGACTTTGACCGCCGGCAGGAACGGATGATTGCTAGTCTCGGTATTGATGGCTCGCCACGTCGGTGTTGCATCGACGATTGACACGCGCTCGAAAGATCGGGTGCGATCTGCACTTTGGGGTATCGATCTCATAGCTTCTTGCAGACACGACTCACCAGTTCGCTGAACCAGCGCAGCGTCGGGTCGTTCATGGCGCGGCGCGTGTGGAGAAGGTCAATAGTAAATCTCTCCGCGCCATAGGGAATAGGAACGACCGATACTCGCGCGACTGCTGCGAAGCGGAAGCCGATTCGCTCAGGCATGGTCGCCAGGAGATCGATGCCGGCCACTGCAAACGGCACTGCGACGACATGAGCGAGTGTGGTGCGTCGTTTGCGTCCGTGTCGGGCCAGCATCGTTCGTGCTGAGCTCGGCCTTCTGTTTGGCGCGCTTGGCGTCGCGGACGATGTGTGTCGCTTCATCATAAATGCGGCTCAACGATGATCGAAGCTTCTCCCTAGGCCACCTTGATACGAGATCGACGATAACATCCTGAAACTGTTCGAAAATAGCGGCTTCCATTCCTTGATCTCTCACACCGCGACTTTCTGTTCCGGCCGCATCCCGTGATCGAGGACAAGCGGCCCATCGACGTCGTCATCCAAAGCGAATTCGGGGCCGAGTTGGTCATCGATATTCTCGGCCGTCTGAAATACGGCACAGCCGCGTGACGCACAGATTCTCGATCGCGGCCTAACGTGTTTTCGCATTGGCGACCCTGCCGGCGCTTATCCCATCTTCGACGCGACAGACTCGACGATCGCGCCCGGGCGCTGGAACACCATCGGCAGCCCGATGATTTATGCAAGCGAGCACTATTCCACGGCTCTGCTCGAGAAGCTTGTGCATGGCAGCGGCGCGCTGCCGCCGAACCAGCATTTCATCACCATTACCATTCCACGTGGAATGACCTACGAGGTCTTTTCACCCCCCTCACTCCCCGGCTGGGACCAGATGCCGGCAACGGTCAGCAAGCGTTTTGGCGAGGCTTGGTGTCTCGAAAAGAGGAGTCTCATCTTGATGGTGCCGAGCGTCGTCGCGCGGGTTGACCACAACATGCTGATCAATCCCGCCCAGCCCGAATTCCGTCACATCACCACGACCCCGCACGAGCCGGTGTTTTGGGATCGCCGGCTGTTCGGCGCCTAGACCGCGGCTGACCGCAACTCCTGGGCCAGCGAGCGCGACAGAGACGGATTCCGGGACTCGGCTTTCAGGAAAAAGCCGGAACGTCCTCACTGCAGGAAAAAAACAAGTATAATCCATGCCAGGTAGAGAATTAGGGGCAGGTTGGCATCGTAGCCCTGCATGCGACCCACAGCGGCTAGACCAGACGTGCACCTCATTAGAGGCGGTTCTTTCCTATGACACTCGCATCGCTTGGTCCAATAGACCTGCCTCCGGTGGGAGCAATGGTCATCGGCATCGTGGTGCTTTTGATGGGTGTTGTTGCCTACGAAAATTGGCGGGTGATGCGGAGGAAAGACCGGTCCAGCTTTCACGGAGTCGGGTTAAGTGACGCGAAGCCAAGACACCGTCCTTGGCAAGAGATGTCGTCATCGATGCGGGTGCTACGCGCGATCCTGCTCGCGAGTTCGGCGGTGGCCCTAATGTCGCTATGCACGGTCGGTTTCATTGAAACGGTTGCCATGAAACAGCCTAAGTTCGCTGACGCCGAGTTCGTTCACCCTCACAACATTAAAGGGGGTACGCACTTCTTCACGGACAGGCAGGAACGTATTCATGCTGTAGCGAAACCACTGATGATTGGTTTCGGGGCAGCTACTCTCGTTCTCATAGTGGTCCTTCGGCGCGATGACGAGAATTGGAGAGGGCGGAAACAGCGGGATTTACTGGATCGCCTCGCTACCAAGGAGTAGCGGCTAATATTCGTCTGAGGCTGAGAGCGGGATTCCAAATGCCGGGCATCCGACGTCGCTTCTTGGCCCGGAACTGAAGATCCTTTCGTCCGTCCTGGATGCCGGCTTGTCGAGGTAAAGCGGACATAGGTCCGATTGATCGAAGTTCGTCCTCGACCCGCGACATCCCAAATGAAAAGCCCCGCCATCGCTGGCGGGGCTTTATGTGTTTCAGGCTAGGGGACCTACTTTGCCCACTGCAGGGCCGGGCATAGTTCGTACCCTAGTGCGGCGCTAACCTGCGGAAATTACTGCGTCGGATTTCGTGAATTCTGGATTATCGAACGTCGAGCCGGGCAAAGAGCGTCCCCCGATATCGATGCTGGCCGGCGCTTCATACATGCCGCAGAACGGCATCTTTCTTGATCTTGGGGCCGACTGCCTGCGTACCCGGTGAGCAGATGCGCGGCCGCGTTCCCCGCGATGGGAAGCCGCGCATCGTCGTTAACGGCACCTCAGGAAAACGGAGCCGGTGAAGCCGAAAAGCAGAAGCGAGCAGTCCCCTGGCAGGCGACCCCCTGACGTCATTCTGGACGAGGCCTTGATCGAAGAGGCCAAGATCGCTCGATCCGGGATGAGACGGACGTGTCGCTGGCCTGAGGAATTGTTCCGGGGCTGGCTGTCGGGGCTGTATCGGCTGAAAGCGGTAATCATAGCTGTCAGACGGGGATCGGTGCTCTTTCTTGTTTCTGACCGGTTGTTTATATTTGAGAGTGCAGGCGTATTTCGATGAGAACAACCGATGTCCCTGATCGTGACCGTTGCCGAAAGGAAGGCTCGTGAGACCGCGAGGCGTCGCGCCGCGGTTGATCGCGTCATGTCCGAGATGAAGGCATTCGGCGCCGAACACGGCGGGAGGTTCTTCATCTTCGGTTCTGCCGCCGAGGACAGGATGAAGTTCGACAGCGATCTGGATGTCATTGTCGACTTCCCGGCCGAGCGCGAAGCGGAGGCCCTCGACTTTGTCGAGGACGCCTGCCGCAGGCAGAATCTGCCGGCCGACATCCATCTGAAATCAAGGTCCAGCAGTGGATTTTTGGATCGCATCCGTAATCACATGATCCAGGTGCCATGAGCGACTCCAGATGGACTGACGTCGACAGGGATATCGACGACGCGCTGAGACACCTCGGCATGGCGCTCCGGATCTTCGACGCCGGCGGTTTCGACGCGCCGGATCTTGAGGGCTACAAGAGCTCGACCTCGTTTATGCACGCGATGGCCACCGGTTACACATCCGTCGAAAACGCTGTGAAACGAATTCTCGACATCTTGGGTGAGACGCCACCGTCGGGCGAAGCTTGGCACCGGGACCTTCTGGAGCGCGTCGCGAGACCCATGCCGGGGACCAACGCGAGGCCTGCCCTTTTCGACGAAGAGATGCGGCGCGACCTCCTCGAATGCCTGAGAATGCGCCATCGCGTCCGGCATAGCGACTACGACGAGTTCGTTCCAACCAAGGCCGAGCCGACGGTTGACGCCGTGCGGCGGGTCATCAAACGCATCAAGCAGACCATCGCACAGTTCAGGAAAAAGATAGACCCGGACCCGAGCGACGAAAACGACGGTGGGGACGGAGCCGGGGGCGGCGCATCGGGCGGCCCCCCGATCTAGCTGGCATATGCTGATCGAGATAAGAACCCCGCCGTCGCCGGCGGAGGTTTTATCTTTCCTAGCGAGGGGATCTACTTTGCCCCATTAGGGCACAAACTTGTAGGGGACCAACTTTGCCCACCACTGCACTGCAGCGGGGGGCAAAGTACGTCCCCAGCTCCTCTCCAAAACATTGAGATTGCAGACGCTGGATTCCGGCAACGAGCCGTAAGCTAGGACCGCCGATTGCGGCACCGAGCAAACTACGTCCCCCAGCTGGGCCGCTAATGACTGGAATCGCATCGTCTGGACTCCCATAGTCGGCAAGCAGATGCGAGGCAGTGAGCAAAGTACGTCCCCTAAGACCGAGACTTCGCCAGATCATCGGCTTCGGACCGAGCTTGTGGGGGCCTTCGAGCGTCGCTTTTGACCCTAAGCGACATTGTCGAGCTTCAACCTGACTACTTCCGGATCACTGGTCGGAATGATCACGATGCCCGGGCGGGGACCAAGGAAGAACCGATGAGACAGCGCAAACTCCGACTTCCGGTCGATTGTTGATTCAGCTAACGCCGGCATCGCGACGGAGTCGCACGATGCCGGCGCTCGCGTTCGGTTAGAGGCCTTCTTCTCAGAGGTTCGGATGCAGGTCTCGCACGGTGCTCACGCTTTCGAGTAGGGAGGCAAGATGCAGGATGGTCGACTCGGCGAGCCAGCTTCCGACGAGTTGCACGTTGATCGGCAGTCCTTCCTTACTGGTGCCGAACCGCATCGACAGCCCGGGCAAGCCGGTGACATTGAGCGGCACGGTCGCGCCTTGGAGGTAGGTGGCGTCCACGATCTTGCCGTTGATGACGAACTCTGCGGTGCCATGCTTGTGGGCCGGGATCGGCAGGACCGGGGTGATCAGCGCGTCGTATGTCCTGAAATAGTTGGCATAGCCGTCGCGCAGCCGCTCGGCGGCCTGCTCCGCGTCGATGTAGTCCTTCATGGACGTGTCGGGCAGCGAGAGCATGGTCTTGGCCATTTTATAAAGCTCGTCCTGGCTGCGGCCGGCGGTTGCCTCCGCGAATGCAGGCTTCATCTCCATCACGTGAAGGCGGTTGAACACGTCGAGGGCGAAGTCGCGCTCGAGCGCCGGGATGCGCACCGGCTCCACGAAAGAGCCCAGGTCCTTGAGCGCGTTGGCGGCCGCCTTCACCGTGGCGGCGACCTCGGGGTCGACCGGCCCGAAGCCGGGCTCGACCAGCCAGCCCACCCGGAGCTGACGATGGGGCGAGCGCCCTAGGCCGGCATCGAACTGCGCGGTGCTCGTTGCGAAAGCGTCTTGGCCGTCAGGGCCAGCCAGTTGCGAGAAGGCGAGCGCGAGGTCGCGGACATTGCGTGCCATGGGACCAACATGCCAGAAGCGCCGCGGCGCGCGCGGCCAGATTCCAGTCATGGGTACGCGCCCATGCGTTGCCTTGAGGGAGACGATGCCGGTTTGCGCGGCCGGACCGCGCACCGAGATCGCAAGGTCGGTCCCCAGTCCCAGCGGCGACATGCCCGCCGCGATGGCCGCGGATTCACCGCCGCTCGAGCCCCCAGGCGTGCGGGTCAGATCCCAAGGATTATTCGACCTGCCGGAGAGCAGATTGTCGCTTTCGATCCAGTAGGAGAACTCGGGGAGGTTCGTCTTTGCGAGCAAGATGCCGCCCGCCTTCTTCATGCGCGCGACGCTGGTCGCGTCGATCTCGGGAACGCGTCCCTTGAAGATCGGCGAACCGCGCTGGGTCGCCACGCCCGCAGTGTCGATCGAGTCCTTCACCGTGAAGGGCACGCCATGCAGCGGCCCAAGCTCCTCGCCGGCGACGATCGCCTTCTCCGCCACCTTGGCGGCTTCGAGCGCACCGTCCGCAACCGTAACGATCGCGTTGATCTTCGGGTCCACGGCCCCGATGCGGTCGAGATGTGCCTGCACGACCTCCACTGGCGACAGCTCCTTGGTGCGGATCAGTTCGGCCAGCTTGGTCGCGTCGGAATAGATGATGTCGGTCTTCATGGGTCGTTACCTACCTAACACTTGGTAGATTGCGGATATCTCTTTCAAAACCCAGCGTCAAGCCCTATCTAACGCTTGGTAGGTAACCCCAGGGGTGTTCTTTGAGCGCAAATTCACGAGAGGCGATCTTGGCAGCGGCTAGGCGGACGGCGCAGGCTCATGGCTATAGCGGCCTGAACTTCCGCGATCTCGCGGCCGAGGTGGGTATCAGAGCCCCGAGCATCTACCACCACTTCCCGAGCAAGGCCGATCTCGGCGCGGCTGTAGCGAAGCGTTATTGGGAAGATACGGCCGCCGAACTGGACGCCATGTCGGCGGAATGCGCCGACCCGCTGCGCTGTCTGCAAGCATATCCCAGCATCTTCCGAAGATCGCTTGAGAGCAGCAACCGTCTGTGCCTTTGCAGCTTCATGTCCGCCGAATACGACGACCTCCCGGTAGAGGTTCAGAAGGAGGTGCAAGCTTTCGCCGACGTCAACGTCGCGTGGCTGAGCAGAACTCTTGTCGCAGCGGGCTTGATCGGACGTGAGGAGAGCGAAGCCCGAGCCCGCTCGATCTTCGCCGCCGTCGCGGGGGCCCAGCTCATGGCGCGCAGCCGCTCGGACATCTCACTGTTCGATGCACTCATCGATGGCTATCGAGCTGCTGGTCTCCTACCGGGCGGAAAGAAAGGATCTCGTGCATCGTAGAGCTCTGGCGGCAGTTTTCATGTCGCCTTTTGGGCCCATAGCCGAAACCCGGATTGAAGATCACCACGTCAGCTCACGGGGGTAGACCGGAGGTTGCTCAGGGCGGCGCCAAATGCCTCTTGTGATCCGAAGCTGACATTTGCATTGGCAAGAGTTTCTTGACCGACGTTGTAGCATGTCCAGCTCGGGTCCGGGATTTGCACAAAACCGAAATCCGGACCAGCGGCAATGATCCATACGAGCTCTGAAGAACAGCCTCTGCAAAACGTTCGAGGGTTTTGCCAATCCAAGCGGTACGATCTGTTCATCATGCGGCCGTTGTGTTGCCGGCGGATTGCTGCCCTTCTTGTTCCAACCAATCGCAAAACACCGCCGTCTGTGAGCCGCTTTCGCTCCCCGCGGGCAAGTAGGCGAAGTAGCTCCTGGCCGGAAGACTGACATCGGGAAACGGCGCGATCAGGCGGCCGGCCGCAACGTCATCGCCGATCAGGGCGGTCGGTCCCATCGCCACGCCCAAACCATCGATCGCCGCCTGAATGGTCAGGAAGAAATGATCGAATGTCAGCGTCGCCGTCGGGGTGACGCGAGGCTGTCCGGTTTGCACCAGCCAATCGTGCCATAGCCGCGGCATCGACGTGACGTTCAGCAACGTGTGCTGCGCGAGATCGGAAATGTCCTCCAGCGGCAGCTTCGCGACCAGTGCGGGGCTGCAGACCGGCAACCGGCGCTCCGAAAGAAACAGCCGGGACGTGAAGCCGTGAAACGAATCCGGGCCGCCGCGGATGACCACGTCGAACGTGTCGGCAAGCGCGTCGATCGGGTCGTTTGACGTGGTGAGGTGGACCTCGATGTCGGGTCGCTCGTCGCGAAAGCGGCTCAGCCGGGGAAGAAGCCAGCGCATGCTGAACGTCGCCAGCGCGTTGACGCGCAGCACGGCCGCCGGCGCTTTGCCGCGTGTCGCGCGATGGCGCTGGACAGCGGACGAAATGCGGTCGAGCGCCGGGCCGATCTCCTCGAGCAGCGCCGTGCCGGCGGGTGTGAGCGTGACCCGCCGCGTCGATCGCCAGAACAGCGCGGGCGCTCCCAGCCGATCCTCAAGGAGGCGCACCTGCTGACTGATTGCACCATGCGTCACGCCCAATTCGATCGCCGCTTCCTTGAAGCTGCCAAGGCGAGCTGCCGCCTCGAAAGCGCGAACGGCGTTGAGCGGTGGCAAGGTCCTGCGCTGGACGGGAATACTCATTAGATAGAAATCCTAACTCATAGCTCGATTATTACTGATTTGTGACGGTCGCCTCAATAGTCCAGAGTGAATCCGTCGCGGCACACCAGCGCATCGGCGGTCCGAAACGGATCGTGGTATAGATTTTCTATCACCGAAGGAGCTCCCCGGAAGCGGAGGAATCGACATGAACGACGCAGCGATGGCGGCTGCGAGCCGTCCGCGCGAAACCGCATCAGGCTCATCGGCCCCGGCGAAATCGCGCAGCCTGCTGGCCGCGTGCCTCACCCACGCGCTCCATGACGGCTATACCGACGGTCTCTATGCCTTCCTGCCGGTCTGGCAGGCGCAGTTCGGCCTGTCCTATGCGGCGCTCGCCGTCGTGCGCGCACTGTATTTCGGGACGATGGGGGGCATGCAGATCCCGGCCGACCGAGCTGTTCGCGGCTTGTCGCCGCGCGCGGCGCTGATCCTGTCCACCGTCGCTGCGGCGGGGGGCTTGCTGATCATGGCTCTGCCGTTCGGCTTTGCGGGTCTTTGCGTCGGCCTCGTCGTGGCCGGCATCGGATCAAGCATCCAGCACCCACGTGGTTCGATGCTCGTGACCGACAGCTATGGCACTGCGTCGCGACGTCCGCTCGGCATCTACAACTTTTCCGGCGATCTCGGAAAAGCCGCGTTGCCGGCGCTTGTCGCGGTGCTGCTGCCGATCTTCGCCTGGCAATCGGTGTTGGGCTTGATGGCGGTGCTTGGAATCGTCCTGGTGGTCGCGCTGGTGTCGCTGGCACCGGCGGCTTCCGTCACGAGGAATGTCACGGGAGAGGCGACGTCCGGCCGCGGCCGCGGCGGCTTTCGCATCCTCACGACGATCGGCGCGCTCGATACGGCGACCCGCATGGGATATCTGCTGTTTCTGCCCTTCCTCATCCATGGACAGGGCGGGGATTTGCCGGCCGTTGGAGTCGCGCTTGCCCTACTGTTCATCGGTGGCGCGTTCGGCAAGGCGACATGCGGCTGGCTCGGCGAGCGGCTGGGTGTCGTCGCCAGCGTCATGGTGACCGAGGCCGCAACCGCCTTGCTCATCGTGGCGACCCTGTTCACGCCACTGACGCCAACGCTCATCCTGCTGCCGTTGCTCGGCATCGTGCTGAACGGCACCTCTTCGGTGCTCTATGGCACCGTGCCGGAGCTTTCCGAAGGCGATACGGGGCCGGCTTTCGCGGTCTTCTATACGAGCGTCATCGGCGCAGGAGGTCTTGCGCCGATCCTCTACGGCGCGATTGCCGATCACAGCAGTCGGACGATCGGCGTGCTGGCCTCGGCTGCGACTGCTGCTCTGATCGTCCCGCTTGTGCTGGTGCTGCGGCCCCATCTGCGCGGCTCGGCCGCGGGATCGCGCGAGTAGTCCGTTTGATTGCAGTGCCGGATGGGCGGCGGAACGGCCAAAGCCGCCGCGCCGTCCGTATTCGACCGGTCACCGTCCTGGATCATCATCCCATCACCACATGGAGGTTCGCTCAATGGATACGATCTCGCAGGCGCCGCTCATTCTGATAACAGGTGGAAGTCGTGGCGTCGGCGCGGCGACCGCGCGGCTTGCTGCCGCACAGGGCTACGATGTCGCGATCAGCTTCGTCTCCAACGAAGCTGCCGCCCTTGCAGTGGCGGCTGATGTGGAAGCCGCGGGGCGCCGGGCGTTGCCCGTGCGCGCGGATAGCGCGGATCCGGAGCAGGTGGCACAGCTCTTCGCGGCGATCGACCGGGAGTTCGGCCGGATCGATGTGCTGGTGAACAACGCTGCGGTCCTTGCGCGGCAGTCCCGGCTGGAGGATCTCGGTTTCGAGCGGATGCAGCGGATCTTCGCCGTCAACGCGATCGGCCCCATTCTCTGCGCACAGCAGGCCGCGAAGCGGATGTCCTATCGTCACAACGGGCGGGGCGGCTCCGTGATCAACGTCTCATCGGCGTCGGCCCGGCTCGGCAGTCCGGGTGAATATGTCGACTACGCCGCGTCGAAGGGCGCGCTGGAGACATTCACGACCGGTTTCGCCAAGGAGGTCGCGCGCGACGGAATTCGCGTCAACTGCATTCGCCCCGGACACATTTACACCGAAATGCATGCGAGCGGCGGAGAGCCGGGGCGGGTAGATCGCGTCAAGGACTCGATCCCGATGGGACGAGGCGGGCAGCCTGAAGAGGTGGCGCGCGCGATCCTGTGGTTGGCCGGCGCCGAGGCCTCGTTCATCACCGGCACGTTCCTCGATGTCACTGGCGGCAAGTGAGTAACAGGAATTGGCGCCGGGATCTTTCCTCGACGCACCATCAAGTGGCAAACGATGCGACTTGGAAGTCGCGCCTTTCGAGAAGACTTGCTCGCGCATGCAGCAGATATGAACAATGAATTGCTGCCCTCGGAAAGATCCATGTCAGCTTGTGGCCCCATATCTGACGATCCCTTCGTCCATCCTGGATGCCGGCTCGTCGAGGTAAAGCGGACATAGGTCCGATTGATCGACGTTCGTCCTCGACCACGACATCCGCAATGAAAAGCCCCCGCCATCGCTGGCGGGGCTTTATGTGTTTCAGCCTAGGGGACCTACTTTGCCCCGATTCGGGGACCAACTTATAGAGGACCAACTTTGCCCACGGCTGCACTCGTGCAGCGACAGGCATAGTACGTCCCTTGAGCACACTCTAACCGTTCAAATCCCGCTCACGCACTCCAGCGCGTTGACAGGCGAAACGGGACCTGCGGGGCAAAGTGCGTCCCTCAAATTAGATCGCCGCTGTCGCCGTTGGGTCTCCCTCACGAATCCGGGGGCCAACACACGTCTGCGCTAGTATCCCTCAACCCGAGTACGGCTGGTAGGCCGGGTGATCCTGCTTCAAACGTTGGAGCAAATGCCTGAGGAAAGACGAGACGGCGAATGCATCGCGAAGCTTGCCATGTCCACTTTCGACTTTGAGCTTCACACTGGAGCCGTCGTCCAGATCGAGGTCAATCGCGCGGAATTCCTGCTTGTCTTGGTATTCGGCGCGGGTCCCGACAATCGATGAATAAGACACGCCCCTGGCTATGTCGGCCAGAAACAGCCCATTCTCGCCGACGATGAAGGCGATCTCATCGGAGTCCTCTGCGATCGTCTGCACGCCGAGCGCGGCCCCTATGCCGGTAGCGTTAGCCGTCAACAAGCCGTTTGCTTTCTCGACAAGATCCGGCCGCACGGCCGCTGCTCGAAAGCCGTAGGGGTTTTTCAGGTACTTTTTGGTGCAGAATTGCACGTGATCGACTGGCATCTGTGGACTCTAGCTGACCGCCGTTGTGGCGCGAAGCTCGATCCAATCATTCGTGTCGCGGACGGCAGCGTATTCGGCCTCGATCAATTCGGCGGCGGCCATGATGTCGGCCGCGACCAACTGGATACCGACCTCGCTGTCCATGTTTTCGATCGCCTTTCGCAACATCAGCAAGGCGTCGTCGGTCAGTTGAATGGGCTTGGAGGGCATGAACGAAGCGCTCAATTTAAATGAGTTGCGAAGAAGGTTGTGGTCCTCTCCTAACATTCCAAGCTGAACGATCGTTTTTCGGACGACGCATCCTGGAACATGTCGATATACTCGACATGGCGACGTACCAGGCTCTCGATGAGTGTCCGGACGTCGATGCTATCGAGGGCCGCAATTCTCTTCGCGGTTTCGTATGTTTCGTCGCTGATTTCGATTCTGTGCATAATCCCGGCATCTCTTGAGCGTGTTTAACGGACGGCGACACCCATCGTCGACGAGCGCCCCTAGCTTTTCGGGACGTGCCGCGCTGGATACAAGGGCCAGATCGATCCGCTGACGGATCTCAGATCTTGGGGCCCGAGCCCCCCGTCCTCAACCGAGGCCGAGGGGCTTTGTCAAAAGGGATGTCGAAATAGACCGTGTCCAGGTCCATGCTGAACTCGACGGCATCGAGCTCGAGCACGTGCTCCGGCGTCGGCAGGACTTTGAGCTCCCATCCGTTCTCGGTCCGGACATAGTGCTCGACACGCATCTGGTCGGCGTAGGCCAGTACGATGTGCTGCATCGTCGGGAGATCTTTGTAGAATTGCAGCTTCCGGCCTCGATCGCGATCCATCGTGGATGGAGAGAGAACCTCGACCACGACGATCGGATCGGTGATGAACGTGCTGTTGCTCGGCGGACCGCAGCGAACCACGATGTCGGGACGGTACTTGTCGCGACCGGTCGAACTCGCAGAAGCCTGCACCATCATGCCGCCGAAATAGGTCCTGCAGCGCCGCTTATCCATCGCGAGCTTGAGGGGGGCCCCGATGTTGCCAGCGATCTGCTCGTGCGTCTCGTTGGGATTGCTCATCAGCACAGGCGCGCCGTCGAAAAGCTCGTACTTCCTTCCGTCGGCTACGCTTTCGACGAACTCGTCGAATTCGGCGATCGTCATGTCGATGTTTTCCGCAGCGTCCGCCATCAATTCCAGTGCTCCTCGCCCTTGTGTCGGGGCTGCGCCAGCCAAGCTGGCCTATTGAGTGCTCGCAACCCAATATGGGGCCTTTTCCAGTCGCCCTCAACACCAGCCGGCAAGACAGCGTTAACGCTGGCGCCATTTCAGCCCGCCATACATAGTTGGTCCCGCGGATCGGAGTCCGGAACCTGCGCAGGTTTTGCACGGTTCAAGATAGGGCGTGGTCGGCTTATAAACGGCTAATTTCACCCTCTAGCAGGTCTGCCCTGCGGTAGAACGTCGCCCCGATCTTTCTGGGATTGAACACGGGCTCCACGCCGGCGTGCTGGAGCTCTTTCTTGACCACCATGAAATGCCGCCCCCGCTGTCTCGCGATCGCGAACAGGGACACGAATTCGCGATCAAACCGCTCGACCTCCCGAACCGGCACCACGACCGTCGGGCAGCGATTGACGGGATTGACCACGGTGATCGACTTCAGGTGCCCGTGCTTGATGAGGGCGGCTGAGACGCGGTCAGCGACGCGCAACCGATCGGAGATCTCGACGCCGGTCAGCCCGCCATGGTCCGGCCCTCGGACAAGAGCACGGACCTCCTTGAGGTTGAGGAACAGGGACATGTAGCCGCGCTCGGACGTGAGCTTCCATTTCCGGTGCACCTTGCGATCGAGAACCAAGCGGACGATTTCCTCGCTCATGCAGAAGGCATGGTGCGCAGCTTGCGGGATGGAGACCTGGCCGTCACCCGCCGCTCGACCGGCCTGCCGAACACAACGTCGCCGGGGCCGACCGGCAGGCGCGTCCGGATGAAGTCGCCGACCAGGTCTCGCAAGGGGTCAAAGGCCTTGTCCTCCCGTCCGAACCCGAGGACCTGGTAGATGCGGCCAAACACGGCCTGCGCCCCCTCTGTGGCGGCGCCAGAATACGGATAGCCCCTGCGCAGATCCGGAACGATACCAAGCGCTCCGGGTGCAGCTTCCAAACGGCATCCTGCTCTATGGGCCGCCGGGATCCGGCAAGACCCACGCGGTCGACACGCTCGTCGCCGCCCTCGGGAGACCAACCTTCAGGTTGGATCTGGGCGAACTCGGAAGCCCCTTTGTCCATCAGACGACCGTTTCGATGAGGCAGGCCTTCGAGCAAGCGAAGCGTAGCGCCCCGTCGCTGCTGATCTTGGAGGAGATTGATGCCGTTGCGCCGGCGCGCGGACCCTTGTCCCACGACCACAAGGTGGAGGAACTGACGGAGATCCTCCGGATGATCGAGGCCGCTGCGAAAACGACGTGCTGGTCTTGGCGACGACCAATCGCAGGGATGCACTGGATCCTGCTCTGTTGCGCAAAGGACGCTTCGATCACTCAGTGCTGGTCGACTACCCGACCGCAGAAGAGGTCGAACTGGCGCTGCGGGGAATGCTCAAAGACCGGCCGCATGACCTTCTGGACCTCTCCAAGCCAGCCCAATTACTCGCCGGCCGCCCCATGAGCGATGCCGCCTGGGTCGTGAACGAAGCGGCCCGGCTGACGGCGCGGGCAAGGCGTGACAAAATCGATGAACTCGACTTTCACGAAGCCGTTGAGCGCCTGCAAATGGCCGGTCGCATCTCAGTATAAAGTCGGATCTGTCACCTTAACGCGAGCCCAAAGCCAAGGAAAATCAGGAGAAGATCCTGAAACTTCACACTTTTTCCTTGCGGTTGAGTAGCCGTCACGGTTCAATCGGGCGACTGAAGGACCGATAGATGAAACTGTTTGGCTACCTTCCAGACACCCTCTTCAAGCCCCTGTCAGGGCCGAAGAAGCACGTCTATGCCCGCCTTCTGATGCGGCTCTATGAGAGGGTCTACTCGGCTCGCATCCTTGAGACCCCGCTCAGGGAAGAGGTCGTGAAGCAGATCGAGATCGGGCTTTCGGAGTTCGGCATCGGATCGATGGGCGACCTCTCGGAAGGCGATCCCGAAGAGGATCAGACCACAAGCCAAGCACACTACCTGGCCTACTATCGATTGCGCGATACCGGTTGGCTCACGGAAGAAACCGAAAAATGGCGCACCTACGTCGACATGAACCCGGACGCGTTCATGGTCCTGGGCGCGATCACCGACTTCGGTAACAGCCGCGTGCGCGTCGCCGGCGCCGTGGTCGACGTGAAGAACAATCTTGAGGCTGCGTTCCGGGAGCCAGAGACGATGGCCCAAGGCCTCGCCAATGCGCACGACACGGCTTTACGGTTCGCTCGCAGCATGCGCCGTATCCTCGCCGGCATGCGCGAGATCGAGGACCGCATTCTGGGCAACCCGAACGCGGCGGCCATCCTCCGCACGTTCTTCCAGGACTTCGTCGATGGGCTGCTGATCGCCGACTACAAGCAGCTCAAGACGTCCAACAACCCGTACCGTCATCGCCGCACGATCGCATCGCTCGCGGGCGATATGCTCGCGGACGCCGAGCGCATCGGCAAGATCGCGCGCGCCTACATCGAGCAGGGTGTCATGGCCCCGGGCGCCACGATCGCGACGGCCGAGGAGCGCATCATCGCCGAGCTCGAGAAGATCAAGAGCGTCTTTGAGGACGTCGGCCCCTTCATGGACAAGATCGAGGATTTCAGGGATCGCCTCGAACGCCGCATCCGCACCACCGTCCACTACATGGATGTCATGGGAGAGGGCTCCGCCGAGCGGATCGTCCGGCTGATCGAGCAACTCTCGAAAATGGGCAGCGATGAAGTGGAGATCCGCCTGAGCTCGCCGGACGTGGGTCTTCCGATCACGTCGCTCGCGCTGTACACGCCGCCGCCTCCGAAGGCGCCGCCCGAGCGGACGCGCTTCAAGGTCCCGAAACAGGATCCCTATCTGCGCGCCTATGTCCGGGCTACGACCGAGTTCGACCGGATGGTGCGCGTGTCTGACCAGAAGCTGCTCGAGTTCGCTCGCCGGCAGATGCAAGGCCGCGACGCCTTGTCATCCGCGGAGATCGAGATCGAGGGCGTTCCGGATCTCTTTGCCTACCGGGCCATCCCGAGCCTGGCTGCGGTCGGTCGCTCCGTGCGGTTGGGTGAATTCACGATCACGCTTGAGGAGGGGCGTACGGCCAACGATTGGATCGCTGTGACCGCCTTCCGGATCGAGAGAACGAGGACCTCGGCCGATGCTGCGTGATCTTTCCAAACTGATCGACGACGAGGACTCCGAGGGCGGCGACGGCGAGCGGCTGCAGAAGGAGCTGCGCCAGGCCGCGCAGTCGCTCTGGCGCGCCCAGTTCATCTACGAGAACGACTGGGGCATGAAGACCTCCTATGAGGTGCTCCGCCGTTACATGGGGTACTTCGAGAATCTGTTCGACGCGCTCGGTTACCGCGTCGTGGGCAGGCCGAACGACGGATACGTCGGCCTGGTAGCGAACGAACTGCCTCCTCGCCAGAGCATGAAACTTGACGAAAGCCTGCTCCTGCTGGTGCTGCGGCTCCACTACGAGGAGGCGTTCACGCGGTTCGAGGCCAAGGAATTCGGCGAGGTGGAAGTCGAGAGCGAGCAGATTCTGCAGATCTATGAAGACCGGACCCATCGTGAGCGGCCCAACTTCGGCCGGGTCAAGGAAATCCTGGCTGGCTTCAGGCACCGTGGGCTCGTGCGGATCGAGGATCGGGACGACAGGAACTTCACTCTGTTCCTGCGGCCGGCCTTGCCGATCGTGGTGTCCAAGGACACGCTCGGCTCTCTTGAAGAGTTCGTCTCGCGCTCCACCGCGGCGACGGCGAAGGCCGACGCCGCGAGGGAGGTGCAGGCGTGATCGAACTGCGTCGCATCATCCTGGTCGATTGGTATCTGTTCCGGGCGCAGCAGGTCGATATGCGCGGCATGACCGCGATCATCGGCCCGAACGGGGCGGGGAAATCGGCGATCATCGACGCCGTGCAGACCGTGCTCTCCGGCGCGAGCATGGCCAGCATCCGGTTCAATCCGAGCGCCCAGAGCAACGTCAGGAGCAAGCGGACGCTGCGCGACTACTGCCTCGGCGTGGTCTCGCTCGACGAGAAGGGCGAGCGGTCGGAGCCGACGCGCCAGCATGCGTACACCTACATCATCCTGGTCTTCGAGGATCTGGACGACGGCTCTGCGGTGAGCCTGGGCGTGGCCTTTTCGGCATCGGCATCGAGGAGCGACGAGTCCTGCGAGGCGCGCTTCATTGCCAAGGGCGCGCTGACGAAAGACGACATTCTCGCTGCGGTAGGAGACGACGAGGTTGAGACGCTGCAATGGCATGCGGTGCGCACCGCTTTGCGCGCACGGAATATCGAAGTCGACGACGCGTTCTCGAGTGCAACCGACTTCGTGGCGGAATCGCTCAGGGCTTTGTCGCCGGCAGGCTTCCCGCTCGACGCCAGGCGCTTCCAGCGGGCGTTCCGGAACGCGCTGCTGCTGAAGCCAGTAGACAATCCCACAGAATTCGTCCGGAACTACGTTCTCGATGTTCAGCCCCTGCAGGTCGACAGGCTTCGTCGCGGTATCGAACATTGGCGTTCGTTGACCCGTCGCATCGAGGAGTTGAGGGCGCAGAGCGCGAGCCTCGCTGGCATCCTCCGCATCGTTGGCCGCGCCGTAGAAAACGAACGGGTGATCGCGATCACCGGCTGGCAGATCGCCCGCCTGCAATGGGAGCAGTTCCGCCGCGAGGCGCGGCGTCAGCAGGAGAACGTCGCGCAGCTAAAGAGCGCCGCGAGCAAGGCCGAGATCGAGGCGACCGCGGCAGCCGCCAGGCACGCCACGCTCGACGTCGAGCACAAGACCGTCGAGCTCTCGATCAAGACCAGCGACGGCGAGCAGCTTGCCCAGATGTACGAGTCGGACAAGAATCTGACCCTGGGTCAGCGCGCCAACGCCATGGCGCCAGTCAAGGAGATCGATAGCCTCGTCGCTTCGATCAAGAAGGCCGTCGAACTCAATCTGCTGGTTCGTTGCGACGACCTGTTGCACGCACTGCTGAGCGCAGTCGTCGTAGCTCGAGGGAGGGCCCAACTTTCCGAGTGGGACAAGCCGCTCCCGGAAAACTGGGAGGATAGCGCGTCGCACCTGGATGCGGCTCTTGTGGCGGTCGATCAGGAGCGCCTCGAGGCTGCCCGAAAGGCGTTCTCGGACGCGCATTTCCACGCACGGGTTGCAACCAAGGGGCTGCAGGATCGCATCGAGCTGATCGACAGCAACCTGAGGCGGATGGAGCAAGGGTTAAGCCCGATCGAAGGCGGTACCAGGGACCTCATGAGGCAGCTCGCGTCGCACGGCATCGAAGCGACGCCGCTGTGCGAAGTCGTTGAGATTCGGGACGACAAATGGCGCATGGCGGCCGAGGCGGTTCTCGGCCGCTCCCGAGAGGCGTTGATCGTCGAACCCACGAGGGCGGTGCGTGCCTTGGAGATTTTCCGCGAAGGCGGAGAGCATTCCTTCAGGGATGCGGAGGTCATCAACACGACCAAGACCGACAACACTCGGCCGGCCGAAAAGGGCTCTCTCGCACAGATCATCAGCACGGAAAACCGTCACGCCAGAGCATTCCTCAACTATCGCATCGGCCACCTGATGTTGGTCGAGGCTATGGACAGGATGGTCGCTGCGGAGAACGCCATTACCCCCGACCTGATGATGCAAGGCGGGCGGACGGTCCGGCGACTGCAGAAGCCGCGTTATCTGAAGCTTGGGCGCGCTACGCAGGACCAGTTGCGCAAACAGCTCGAAGACGAACGAGCGCAACTGCTCCAGCAGCTTGCGGCATCGGCGGGAGACGTCCGGCGATCGGAAGAAGAAGCTGGCCTGTTCGAAGCCATGTTCGCACAGTTCCGAGCGACACGTGGTGCCGGCCTGACCTGTGTGGACAGCGGCGCGACCCTAGTGGTCTATCACAGTGATTTTGACTCTTTGGGGGTGGCTGGATAGGCGCGGCCGAGTTTGGCGCGAGCTTTGTC
>NZ_JBEGDB010000007.1:0-77769 GCF_043638955.1 Bradyrhizobium sp. 31Argb
AACGCCTCGATCTTCCGAAGCTTCTCGCGCAGATGCGACTCGCTGGTCATTCTGATCCCCGTCGCCCCCTTCAGAGGGGAGCACCCAATCATCGCCCAGCGGCAGCGTCAATCACCCCGATCGGGCAATCCAAAGCATTCCGCGCAAGTCAAGGCCGGGCACGGCGATCCTCTCGTGACGCTCACGATCATCACCCATGGCTGGCCGGGATCGGTCGTTGAATTCCACAAGGTGATCGAACCGCTCACCGATCCGACCGCCCACGGTGGCCGTGCGGCCGACGCGTTTCACGTGATCTGTCCGTCATTGCCGGGCTTCGGCTTCTCCGCCAAGCCGCGCACAACCGGCTGGGGCGTCGATCGCATTGCCTCGGCCTGGGCCGCGCTGATGGAGCGCCTTGGCTATGCGCGATACGGCGCGCAAGGCGGTGATTGGGGCTCGGCCGTCACGACCGCGCTGGGCGCGCAAGACGCTGCGCATTGCGCGGGCATTCATATCACGCTCGCGATGGCGACGCGGCCCAATGTCGAGGGACAGCCGACGCCGGAAGAGACGCGGGCGCTGAGCGGTATCAAATATTACGCTGACTGGGATTCCGGCTATTCCAAGCAGCAGTCGACCCGGCCGCAAACGCTCGGCTATGGGCTCACGGATTCACCGAGCGGTCAGGCCGCGTGGATCCTCGAGAAATTCTGGGCCTGGACCGACTGCGACGGGCATCCCGAGAACATCCTGTCCCGCGACGAACTGCTCGACAATGTCATGCTGTATTGGGTGCCCGCCACAGCGGCTTCCTCGGCGCGGCTCTATTGGGAAAGCTTCGGATCGAAACGGCGAACCGTGCACAAGGTCACCGTGCCGACCGGCGTCGCCGTCTTTCCCAAGGAGATCGTCACGCCGGTTCGAAAGTGGATGGAGGCGAGCTACACCAATATCCGCCATTGGAGCGAGATGCCAAAGGGCGGTCACTTCGCCGCCTTCGAGCAGCCCGAGTTGTACGTGCGGGAGGTGCGCGAGTTTTTCCGGCCGTTGCGCGAGGAATAGAGGGAGTCATGACCGACCGCGACGTTTTGCAGCCGTTACTCGAGCGCACCGGTTGCTGGGTGCATTTGGCTGCAAATTAATGGGCCCCGGTGCATTGGAGCATCGCGGGGCCCTGCATCTTCGTTTTAGCGAAGGATTCTGGTAGACACCAGGATAACTCTGGATCGTAAAGCGCGTGGCCTTTGCGCTTCCATCCGGTGGATATGTTCAGATTGTCGACGGCGCAACGCGGCTAGCAGCTGCTGTTCACCTCAACTGCGCCGAGACCTTGCCGCTGAGCAAGGTCACAGGACTGTCCCGGTGGCGTCATGCTCCTCTCCAAGAGTGGCCCGACGGACATCTGTCCGTATCCTCTGCTTGCCGCCCGACCACATGATCGGTCGGCAATCCCTGCAAGGCCGGGAGCCAAGCTCCAGCACCCCGACAGGTGCATCAGCAAAATGCTGCGGCAGATATTGGAGACTGTCAAGTGAAGTCGCGGTTCCCCGAGGCGAGGGAACCATGAAGCGCAGGATCATTTCCTATGTCGGCTGCCAAGCGCTGTTGCGATGGAGGCCGGCTCCTTGATGCGCTCGATCAGCATGTCGATGCGATCGCCGCCCCAGAACAGCTCACCATTGAACACCATGGTCGGGACGCCGAACACACCAAGTGCCTCCGCTTCCTCGATGATCCGATCGTGCTCTGCTCGCGCGGGCCCATGAACATATTCCTCGAAATCCTTCGCCCGGCCACCGATCGAGGCGATCACGCCAGCGATATCAGATAGTTCGTCGATCTCCAGATCATGGTTCCAAAACCGGCGAAAGACCGTGTCGTGATACGGCCGGAACAGCCCATGGCGCTGGGCGAATAGCATGCCGGCGCTGGAATAGAACGCGTCGTAGATCCGCCGCGGTCCCTTCATCGTCAGGCCTTGCGCGTTGGCGAAACGCCGGGCGTCCATGTAGGCGTAACGCACCTTGCGCCAGAAATGCGGGGTGCGCTCTTCCACCGTCCCCATGAATTCCGGGATCCGCAGCGTATAGGGCAGCCACTCCAGCTCGACGCCATGCTGTTCTTCGAGCTCGAACAGGCGCTTGTTGGCCACGAAGGCGTAAGGGCTCTTGTAGTCGGTGTAGATGCGTACGCGCGGCCTTTCCATGCTTGGCCCTCCCTGATCGTGGTGGCGCTCAGGCGTCTGCACGTTTCGTTTGTCGATACTGGCTCAGATCGGGATCATGGGTCATCGCCCAATAGTCGACGAAGCGCCAGGGCATGGCCGAAAATACGCGGCCCCGGCTGTTGCGATAATAGGTCGTCATGCCCGGATGGGTCCAGATCAACTGCTCGTGTTCGGCATCGACCTTGCGGACATATTGATCATGCGCTTCCTGACTGACATCGATGGCGGCGATGCCTTTCTCGATCATCTCGACCAGGCAAGCCGAGATGTAGCGGCTCTGGCATTCCGACTGGAAAATCACGCTGCCGCCATGCGCAGGTCCTGAGTTGGGGCCAAGCATCAAGAACAGGTTTGGGAAGTTTGGCACGGTCAAACCGAGATAGGCTGTCGGGTTGTCGTTGGCCCATACGTTCCTGAGATTGTTGCCGCCGCGCCCAGTGATGTTGAGCCGCGCCGCCATCTCCGAAACCCTGAAGCCGGTGGAGACGACGATGATATCGTGCGCGCGCTGCTTGCCATCCGCCGTGACGATGCCCTCGCGCGTAAAATGACCGACTGGGTCGGTGACCAGCTCGACGTTCGGTTTGGTCAGCGTCTTGAACCAGTTGTTGTCGAGCAGGATGCGCTTGCCATAAGGCGGATAGGTCGGCACGCATTTTTCGATCAGGTCGGGGCGATCCTTGAGCTCGGACAGGATGAAGTCCGTCAGCTCCTGCCGATGCCGGTCGTTGCCCTTGTTGACGGCGCGTGCCGGATGCGGCCAGTTCGGATCCTTGCGCAGGAACGGCAGCAGGCCGTCGCCATAGCGCCAGAACATGTTGAAGCGGTACCACTGCACATAGAAGGGCAGGTACGCGAGCAGCCATCGCGCGCCTTCGGTGATGGGGTCGGAGTAGCCCTTGACCGGCCGCGCCCATTGCGCGGTGCGCTGATAGACCGTGACCGACGATACGCGGTCGGCGATCGCGGGCACGAGTTGCATCGCCGTGGCCCCGGTACCGATCACAGCGACGCGCTTGCCGTCGAGATTGATATCGTCGGACCAGAGCGCCGAATGCACGGCGAGGCCCTGGAAGTTTTCCTCGCCCTTGAAGCGAGCCGGGGCTGGGTCGTTGAGCTGGCCGATGGCGCTGACCAGAGCCGTCGACTCGAAGGTCTCTTCGCCGGTCTCGGTCTTGAGAGTCGAAATCCAGCGCCGCTTGTTCTCGTCCCAGCGGGACGCGATCAGCTCGGTGTTGAGACGAACATGGCGTCGGATGCCGTGTTCGCGCACCACTTTCAAGAGATAGTCGAGCAGTTCCTGGCGCGGCGCGAAATAGCGCGTCCACTGGTTTCGTTCGCCGAAAGAGAAGGAGTAGGAGTGGTTCGGCGTATCGACGCCGCAACCGGGATAGCGGTTGACGTACCAGGTGCCGCCGATCTCGTCCTCTTTCTCGACGATGGTGTAGGGGACGCCGAGCCGGTCCAGCGCGACGCCGAGCGCAATCGCACACACGCCGGCGCCGACGATCAGGACGTGCTGCTCCGCGAGCTTCTCGTTCGATGGACGTTTGGCCCAGCGCGCGTCACGCGGGATGAAGCCCATTTCCTCACGCATCAGCGGTGCATATTCCGGTGCGACGTTCTCGCCGAGCGTCGCACTCATCATCTTCAGCATCAACTCGTTGCCAGGATCGGTGATGACAGGTTTCGGCTCGCCGTGCTCATAGAGCTTCAGGACTGCGGCGCGGATCTCGTCCTGGATTTCCTTCGGCACGCCGGCGTCCGGATCGGGGATCAGGCGCACGTCGCGCTTGGGCTTGTACGGCGGTTCCAGCCAGCGCTCGTCGCCGGTCATGTGCACCAGCACCATCAGCAGCACGCGGATGTCGCCTTCAGCGATGGCGGAAGCCAGGTCGAGTTTCTTGCGCGGCATTTCGATGTTCATGCTCTTGTCCTCATGCTTCCGGCGCTTCCGGCAGCCCGCCATAGGCGGCCCACGTGCTGCCGGCGATAAAGCCGGCATCGACCGGCAGGTTGATGCCGGTGACGCCGCTGCTCTTTGGTGAAAGCAGCCAGGCGATCGCCTCCGCCACTTCGAACGGCTCGACCAGCCGGTTCATGGCTGATGGCCGCGACAGCAGTTCCTTGTCGAGCGCGCCCGAGGCGATACCGGCTTCCAGCATCGCCGTGCGGGTAAAGCCCGGCGACACGGCGTTGACGCGCACGCCGACCCGGCCCCACTCGGCTGCAAGCGTCTGCGTGATCTGGACGACACCGGCCTTGGCCGCGGTATAGGCATGGATCGGACCGGAGGTCATGCCGGCGACGGAGGCGACATTGACGATCGCGCCGTTCCGCCGCGCGGCCATCAGCACGCCGACGCTGCGGGCGACCATAAAGGTGCCGCGCAGGTCGATATTGACCTCGCGGTCCCATTGCTCCATCCGCACGCGCTCGATCCGGTGCATCTTGCCGAACACGCCGGCGGCATTGACGAGGCCGGTGATCGGACCGTGCGCGGCCTCGATATCGGCAACGCCGGCCGTGACGGTCGCTTCGCTCGCGACATCGAACGGGGCGGGCCAGAGGATCGCATCGGTCCCCACCAGCGGTTCCGGCGCGATGTCGACGATGACGACGCGCTGGCCCTGGTCGGCAAGCAGCGTGGCGGTGGCGGCGCCGATGCCGCGGCTGCCGCCGGTGACGAGAACGAGGCCGTCAGCGCTCATGACCGTTATCCTCACTTGCTCTGTTGAACAGCCCTCGGGTGACGAGCTTCCGATAGGCGGAAATCACATGATCAGGCGGGGCAGTGACCTTGCCACCGGCGTAGGAATAGCGGCGGCTGAGATAGCCGCGCGCGCCCATCAGCATCTGCACGATCGCCTCGAATTCCTCGTCGCTGAAATCGATGATCTCTCCGGCTTGGCGCGCGCGGCCGAGGATGCGTACATAGGCGGTTGAGATATTGTCGAAATGTTTCTGGTAGCCGATCGGCGCAAAGAACTCGGCTTCGTTGAGGATGCGCAGGAATTCCGGCACTTCGAGGATGAAATCGAAGAAGGCACTGAAGCGCTCAATTTCCTGCCGCGCGGTGTGCGCGGTGCCGGTGCGTGCGTGGATGAAGCGCACCATGTCCAGTCCGATCTTCGGCAAGAGCTGCTCGAGCAGTTCCTGGCGGCTCTCGAAATGATTGTAGAAGGTGCCTTGCGCGACGCCGGCTTCCTCGGTGATGCGGGCGACGGAGGCTTCGGCGTAGCCATATTTGCCGACCACCTTGGTCGCGGCGTCGAAGATCTTTTGCTTGGTCCAGGCGTTGCGCTCGACCCGGTTCAGCTTGGTGAGCTTGAGGGGCGCAGCGTGCGGTGCTTGGGTCATGTAGCGGTCTCCAGTTCGGCGCGCAGCACACGCTTGAGTACCTTGCCGGAAGGATTGCGCGGCAGGCTGTCGCGGATGATCAGTTGTTTCGGCACCTTGAAGCCGGCGAGCCGCGCGCGGCAGTAGTCGGTGAGGGCGGGAAGATCCAGCGCAGCCCCTTCCGACAGCACGACGATCGCGACCGGCTTCTCGCCCCAGCGCTCATCGCGCAGGCCGATGACGGCGACCTCGCGAACCTCGGGCATCTCATAGATGACGCGCTCCACCTCGGAGGAGGCGATGTTCTCGCCGCCGGAAATGATCAGGTCCTTCTTGCGGTCGGTGAGATAGAGGAAGCCCTCCTCGTCGAGATAGCCGACATCGCCGGTGCGGAACCAGTCGCCGAAGAAGGCGGCGGCGGTCTTCTCCGGGTCCCGCCAGTATCCTTTCGTGATCTTCGGTCCGCGCAGGCAGATCTCGCCGTTCTCGCCGGGCGGAAGCCGATCGCCTCGATCGTCACGGATCTCAATTTCGACATGGGCGATGGCACGGCCGGTCGAGCCGATCTTATCGATCTCGCGGCCCGGCTCCATGAAGGTGTCACCGCCGACGCTCTCGGTCAGACCATAGGCGTCGATGTAGCGGGCATTCCTGAAGTAGTCGGAGAAGGCGCGGATGCGCACCTCCGGCGTTTTCTCGCCGCCGCCGATCGCCCATTGCAGACTGGAAACATCGTAGCGGTCGCGAGTGGGGCAGGTGAGGATCGCGGTGGTCATCACAGGCGCAAACCACGCCGCGTTCAGCTTCTCCGCTTCGATCGCAGCGAGTGCCTGTTCGGGCTTGAAGTCGCGATGGACCGAGAGCATTCCGCCGTGCCACAGCACCGCGATTCCAGGCAGATCGAGTGCGCCGACATGATAGAGCGGGCCGACGACAAGGAGGCGCGTATCCGCATTGAGGCCGAGCACCAGCGTCTGGTCGGTCGACTTCCAGTACATGTTCTCGTAACTGAGCATCACGCCCTTGGGACGGTCGGTCGTGCCTGACGTGTACATCAGCCGCATCAGGTCCTGTGGTCGGCGGACATGCATCGGCGCAGGTGCGATATCGCCTGCGAGCCGCGTTGCGGTCGATTGCGCGGCTTCATCGAGCAGCACGATTGGCGCATGACCCGCCGTGATCGCGGCGAGTTCTTCGTCCGCGATCAGGATGCGCGCGCCGGAATTGTCGACGATGTAGCCGACCTCATCGGCGGAGAGGCGATAGTTGATCGGCAGGAACACCGCGCCGATGTGGCTGGTCGCAAACACCAGTTCGAGAAAGGCGGCGCTGTTCTTCATCAGAACCGCGACGACGTCACCGGCACCGATGCCGCGGGAGGCGAGCCAGCCGGCCACCCGGCGGATGCGCTCGTCGAATTTGCCGTAGGAAATGTCCTCGCCGCGATATTTCAGCGCACACCGATCAGGCGTCCGCTTGGCATGAAAGGCGATGAAGCTCGATAGGTTGATCATCTGCCGCTCAAAGGGCCGTTTCGGCCTCGTTTCCTTCCCCGATGAACTATGACTCGTAATTCATCTTTGGCTTGACGTCACCCCCCTTGCTCTGAAATCCTTGTGTCCACGGAGACGAGATGATCTCCGGCAAGGGAATAGGGAACGACAACCCGACTGGGAGGGGAGAATGAAGAGAACCCGTCAACCGGGCATCAGCCGCCGTGCGACTCTGGCGCTGATGGGCGCCGGTGCGGTGATATCAGCTGCGCCATGGGTGGCGCGCGCGCAGGCCAAGACCATCAAGATCGGCATGCCGACGATTCTGTCGGGCCGCGTTGCGCAGCTCGGCACCTCTTCGCGCAACGCCGTGCTGCTCGAGGTCGAGAAGGTCAACGCCGCGGGCGGCTTGGCCGGCCGGCAGATCGAGATGGTGATCCGCGACTCCAAGGGCCAGCCGCAGGAAGCAGCCCGCGTCGCGCGCGAACTCGTCAACACCGATGGCTGCGAGATGCTGTTCGACGGCGAGGCCTCGTCCGGATCGTTCGCGGTGCACGAAGTGGCGCGCGACCTCGGCGTGCTCTGCATCCATACCTGCTCGGAAGCCTCGTCGCTGACGGCCGATCCGAAGCAGCACATTCCCAATGCGTTCCGCTGCGTCCGGCAGGGCATTCACGATTCCATCGTCGGCGGCAGCTATGCGGCTGCGATCGCGAAGGCCAAGGGCTTGAAGAAATGGGCGACCTGCTCGCCGGATTATGCCTATGGCCGCGATACGACAGGCGAATTCGCGCTCTATCTCAAGCGCTTTGCGCCCGATGTCGAGATCATCAGCGAGTCCTGGCCAAAGCTGTTCCAGCCTGACTACACCGAAGTGGTGACGAAGATCCTGCAGGCAAAGCCGCAGGCGCTGTATACCTGCCTGTGGGGCGGCGATCTGACATCCTATATCGACCAGGCCAACATCTACGCGCTGTTCACGCAGATGGAAGTCTTCGCCGTCAACATGGCTGACTACACCGCGCTCACGGTGGTGAAGAACCTGCCGAAGGGCATTCATTCCGGCAACCGCTACATCAAGACATTCCCGAAGACGCCGGAGAATGCCGCGTGGGGCGACGCCTACCGGGCGAAGTACAACGAGTATCCCACCAACTGGTCGTGGCAGAACGCGACCGCGGTGATGCTGCTCACTGAAGCCGTGAAAAAAGCCAACTCCACCGACGGCAAGAAGGTGGCGGAAGCGTTGCGCGGGCTGACGATCAAGTGCCCGTTCGGCGCCGACGGCACCGTGACGATGCGCGCGGAGGACAACACGCTGGTTGGCTACGCCATCGGTTGGGGCACCACGATCCCGCAGGAACCCTATGTGCCGGAAGTGAAGGCCGGCGATTGGAAGACCATCTTCGAGCTCGAAGCCGAGTGGAAGAAGAGCAAGGGCTACACCTGACCGGTCTCTAGAGTGGAGGCGGGCGGGCCGCTTCCACTCACGCATCGCTTAAGTTTGCGCGCCGGCGGTCTCGGTGCGCTCTGATGGAAATGCTGCCTTGGATATAGACGCGCTCGCTGGCTGCCTCGCCAGTCCGGCCTGTCTGGTGACGCAAACCACCAGCGGCCTCATCATCGGTATGCTGCTGTTTCTCGTCGCCGTCGGGCTGACGCTGATCTTCGGCGTGCTCAAGGTGGTCAATTTCAGCCACGGCGCCTTCTATATGTTCGGCGCCTATTTCGCGATGACGGCTTACCAATTCTCTGACAGCTTTGCGCTGGCGATGCTGTGCGGCGCGGTAGGCACGGCGATTCTCGGCCTGATCTTCGAGCGCGTGTTCATGAGCCGCGTCTATGGCGCCGACGTGCTGATGCAATTGCTGGTCTGCTACGCCTTCGTGCTGATCTTCGACGATGTCGTACGCATGGTGTGGGGGCCTGAATTCAAGTCGATGGGTATGCCGTCGGCGTTCCAGGTGCCGCCGCTGTTCATCGCAGGTGGCGTCGTGCCGCCCTATTACCTGCTGCTGATCGGGGTCGCGCTGGCCGCCGCCTTGGTGCTCGGCCTTGGGCTTGCCCGCACCCGGATCGGCAAGGTGATCCGCGCGGCCGCCCACAATCCGGGCATGGTGTCCGCACTCGGCATCAATACCGGCCTGCTCTATGGCGGCGTGTTCGCGCTCGGTGGCATGCTCGCCGGGCTTGCCGGGGCGCTGGCGGCGCCGGTGCGTTCGCTGGCGCCGGGGATGGGCTTTTCGGTGCTGATCGAATCCTTCATCGTTACTGTGATCGGCGGCATGGGCTCGATCCTGGGCGCGCTGATCGGGGCATTGCTCATCGGCCTGATCCGCTCGTTCGGCTCGCTCGGCTTTCCCCTGTTCACCGAAGGCTTGATGTACCTGTTCATGGTGATCGTCCTGGTGTCGCGGCCGACCGGCCTGTTCGGCAAGGAGGTCGCATGACCGAGCTGCAGGCTGGTCGCGCGTCGGAAACCTTGGGTGCGCCAAGCATCGAAACGCGCTCGTTCCGCTCGCGTTATCGCGACATTCTGATCGCACTGGTCGCTTTTGCTGTACTGGCAGCACTGCCGTTCTTCTTCGGCAGCAAGGCGCTGCTCGATTTCGTGATCCGCTGCTCGGCTTTCGGCCTGTTCGCGACTTCGCTCAACCTGCTTGTCGGCTACACCGGCATGATCTCGTTCGGGCACGGCATGTTCTTCGGGCTCGGCGCCTATGGCTTCGGCCTGCTGATGCAGCGCACCGCCGTGCCGATACCGGTGGCCTTTGTGGCGACGCTCGCGATCACCGCTGTCTTCGCTGCAATCATCGGGGCGATCTGCGTCCGGCTGAAGGAGATCTATTTCGCGTTCGTCACGCTGGCATTCCAGATGCTGATCCACTCGACGATCCTGACCTGGGCGTCGCTGACCGGCGGCGATCAGGGCTTGCGCGGCGGCATCCCGCGCCCGGTGTTCTTCGGCATCGATCTTGCCAATCATGTGCATCTTTACATCACAAGCTGCGCGCTGCTGGTGCTCGGCCTGCTCTTGATGCGCCAGATCGCGCAATCGCCGTTCGGCTATACGCTGCGCATGATCCGCGACAACGCCCGACGGGCGAGCTTCATCGGCATCGATGTCTGGCGCGCCAAGCTGACGATCTTCGTGCTGGCGGCGCTGTTTGCCTCGACCGGCGGCATGGTCATGGCGCTGTTCGTCTCGGGCGCCTATCCCGAATTCGGCTACTGGACGATTTCGGGCGAGGGCATCTTCATCAACATGCTCGGCGGCGTCACCACGTTCCTGGGGCCGATGGTCGGCACGGTGCTGCTGCTGATCCTCAACGATACCGTCACCCGCTACACGGAATATCATGGCATCGTGCTCGGCGCCGTGATCCTGTTCTTCGCCATCGGTCTGCGCAAGGGGCTGATGGACTATGTGCTTGAG
This sequence comes from Bradyrhizobium sp. 31Argb, assembly GCF_043638955.1. Lineage (NCBI taxonomy): Bacteria > Pseudomonadati > Pseudomonadota > Alphaproteobacteria > Hyphomicrobiales > Nitrobacteraceae > Bradyrhizobium > Bradyrhizobium sp. 31Argb. The sequence goes on from NZ_JBEGDB010000007.1 coordinate 10,478, forward strand.
TGGTATACGCAGCGGCGCGACGGGCCAGGGGAGCGCGGTTAGCCATGCTGGATATTCGCGGCCTCTCAAAGTCGTTCGGCGGCGTGAAAGCGACGGACAACGTTTCGCTGGATTTTGCCGATGGCTCGCTGACGGCCGTGATCGGTCCGAATGGTGCCGGCAAGAGCACGTTCTTCAACCTGATCACAGGCGCGCTCAGGCCGGACTCCGGCGAGGTCCTGCTCGATGGTGTCGATCTCGCCGGCAAGTCGCCGCCCGACATCGTGCGGCACGGTATCGGGCGGGCGTTCCAGGTTGCCAGCATCTTCCCGTCGCTGACAGTGCAGGAGACCATGCTCGCCGCCGTCTGCGCGGATCAGCGCCGCTCGACCGTGCTGCACCGGCGCTTCCCGCTTGCCGAAACGCGGGATCGTGCCGAGCACGTGATGGAATTGCTCGGCCTTGCCAACAAGCGCCACCGCACCGCCGCGACACTGTCGCATGGCGACCAGAAACTGCTGGATATCGCGCTGGCGCTGGTGCTCGATCCAAAGGTGCTGCTGCTGGATGAGCCGACCGCCGGCATGGGCACTGAAGAGCGCTGGCGGATGATCGACAAGGTCCGGGAGCTCTGGGAGGCGCAGAAGATCACGGTCGTCTTTATCGAACACGACATGGACATCGTGTTCAAGATCGCGCCCAGGATCGTCGTGCTCTGCTACGGCCGCATCCTTGCGACTGGCACACCTGATGCCATCAGGCGCAACGAAGCGGTGATCGAGGCCTATCTGGGCACCGAGGAACATGCCGAGGCCGTGACATGAGCGCTTTGCCAGTCGTGCAGGTCGAGGACCTCGACGTCTACTATGGCACCAGCCAGATCTTGTTCGGCGTCGGCCTCTCGGTGCGGCAGGGCGAGACCATGGCGCTGCTTGGCCGCAACGGGGCCGGCAAGTCCACCACCATGAAGGCGATCATGGGACTCGCGCCGGCGCGTCGCGGCAAGGTGACGCTGAACGGCAGGACCGTCTCCGGGATGAGGCCGCATCGCATCGCCCGCGCCGGGCTCGGCTTTGTCCCGGAGGACCGCCAGATCTTCCCGGAGCACACCGTGGAAGACAATCTCGTCATCGGCCAGAAGAAGGGGCCGAATGGCGAGGACGAATGGTCGATCCGGCGCATCTATGACGTGTTCCCATTGCTCGAGCCGCTGCGCTATCGGATCGCGGGACGGCTGTCCGGCGGCGAACAGCAGATGCTGGCCATCGCCCGGACGCTGATGGGCAACCCGGCGCTGCTGCTGTTGGACGAGCCGAGCGAGGGGCTGGCACCGATCATCGTGCAACGAATAGGCGAACTCCTGCGGCAGCTTCGCGCGACCGGCGCCACGGTGCTGATCGCCGAGCAAAACATGCATTTTTGCCTTGGCCTTGCGAGCCACGCGACGGTTATCGACAAGGGCCAAATCGTCTACACATCTCCTATCGAAGAGCTGAAGGCCAACGACAACATTCGGCAGCGCTATCTGGCGCTGTAGCCTTCGGCCCCCATGGGGAGGATGAATGGCGGTTGAAAGCAGGCTGGCGCCGACACACGAGGCGCCCTATCGCGGCCTTCGCGTGCTCGATTTCGGACAGGGCATTGCGTCGCCCTATTGCGCGATGCTGCTCGGCGTCTATGGCGCCGATGTCATCAAGGTCGAGCCGCCTGAGGGCGACTGGTCGCGCTATCTCGGGACGACCTATGGCAACCACACCACGCTGTCGGCGGTCTATAATCGCGGCAAGCGCAGCCTGTGCCTCGATCTGAAGCACAAGGATGGGATCGCGATTGCCCAGAAGCTGGCAAAGGACGCCGACGTCCTGATCGAAGGCCTCCGGCCCGGCGTGGCCGCGCGGCTGGGGCTTGGCTATGAGAGCCTGTCACGCGACAATCCCGGCCTGATCTATCTCTCGGTCAGTGGCTTCGGGCAAAGCGGGCCTTACGCGAAACGTCCCGGGTCGGATTCGGTGGCGCAGGCCTTTTCGGGCCTGGTCTCGGTCAATGCCGGCACGGACGGGGTGCCGCATCGGGTCGGCACGACGATCTCCGACATCGTCACCGGCGTCTATGCCTTCCAGGCCATCGCCACCACGCTGTTCGCGCGGGCGACCGTGGGCACGGGGCGCTGGATCGACGTCAATCTCTGCCAGTCGACGGCGGCGCTGCTGGGCCACAAGGTTGCGGAGTTCATTCTGGAAGGCGGCGCACCGCGCGCGCTCAACGTTCCCGCAGGCACCTACCAGGCCAAGGACGGCTGGATGATGGTGACGCTGGTGAACGAAGCGCAGTACAAACGCCTATGCACAGCGATCGGACGCGACGACCTCGCCACCGATCCGCGCTTTGCCGATTTCGCCAGGCGTGCGGATTCAGCCGACGCGCTGATCCCGCAGCTACGGGAGGTCTTCTTGACCCAAACGGCCGAGGCGTGGCTGACGCGCCTGCATGCGGCCGATATCATCGCGGAACGCATCCACAATCCCGGCGAATGGTTGAGGAATGCTCACGTCGAGGCGACCAAAGCCGCGGTCTGCCAGGACACGCCCGGCGTCGGCCCGGTCTACACGCCGCGAACGCCGGGGATCGCAAGTCGTTCAGAGGACGATTTGTGTCCCGCGCCGGATATCGGTCAGGACAGCGTCGAGGTCCTGACAGAGGCTGGCTTCGACAGTGCGGCCATCGATGAGTTGATCGGAGCCGGTGCGGTGCGCCAGTGGCGGCCAAATGGAGGTGGTGCATCATGAGCAAACTCGTCCGCTACTCGGTTGCCGACGGTATTGCCGAGATCGTGCTGGATCGCCCGCCGGTCAACGCGCTGAGCCTGTCCCTGATCGATGCGCTGCTGGCCGCATTGCAGACAGCCAAGGACGATGCAGCCGTGCGCGCCGTGATCATCGGCAGTGCTCACAAGGTATTTTGTGCCGGACTCGATCTCGACATCGTGCGCGGCAAGCCGGCGATCGAGACCAAGGGCTTTCTCGAGCGCCTCTACTTCGCCCTCAACGACATCCAGTACCGGATGGGCAAGCCGACGATTGCGGCTATCGATGGTGCCGCGCGGGCCGGCGGCATGACCATTGCCATATCCTGTGACATGATCATTGCCGGCGACGCTTCGACCTTCGGCTATCCGGAGATCGATGTCGGGCTGATACCGGCGCTGCACTTCGTGCATTTGCCGCGGCTGGTCGGAAAGCACCAGGCGTTCGGGCCACTGTTTCTCGGCGAGCCCTTTGATGCGGCAACCGCGTTCCGCATGGGCCTTTTGAGCGAAGTCGTGCCGAAGGGGACCGCGCTCGATCGCGCCCGCGAGGTCGCCCGAAAGCTCGCCGCCAAGTCGCCGATCGTGATGAAGATCGGCCGCGATGCCTTCATGCGTGCGGTGGATGCGGACTACCGCCGCGCGATCGAGAACGCGGCCGAGAGTTTTTCGCTTGTCGCGACGACGGAAGATTGTCAGGAAGGGTTGAACGCGTTCGTCGAGAAGCGAACGCCAAACTATCGGGGACGCTGATGGCTGGACTATATTTCGAGGAGTTTGAGGTCGGGCAGGAATTCCATCATGAATTCAGCCGGACCGTGACCGAGATGGACAATACGATGTTCAGTCTGTTGACCATGAACCCGCAGCCGCTGCATCTCGATGCCCATTTCGCCGAGAAGACCGAATATGGCCAGCGGCTGTTCAACAGTCTTTATACGCTCGGCATCATGATCGGTATGAGCGTCTATGATACGACGCTCGGCACTACCGTCGGCAATCTGGGCATGACGGATGTGAAGTTCCCGAAACCGGTGTTTCATGGCGATACGCTGCGGGCGCATACCAAGATCGTCTCGAAGCGCCCGAGCAAGTCGCGGCCGACCCAGGGGCTCGTGGAATTCGAGCACACCATGACCAACCAGCGCGGCGAGGTGGTGGCGAGCTGCCGCCGTACCGGGCTGATGCTCTGCAAACCGAAGGCGTGAGGTGATGCGTTCGTTCCTGTTCGTTCCCGGCGACAGCGTCCGGAAATTCGAAAGCGCCAAGAAGACGGCCGCGGATGCGCTGATCCTCGATCTCGAAGACTCCATTGCGCCGGAGCAGAAAGTGGCGGCACGCGGCATCACGCGCGAGATGCTGAATTCGCGCAATCCCGATCAGAAGATGTATGTCCGCGTCAACGCGCTCGATACCGACATGACGCTAGGCGATCTCGCGGCTATCATGCCGGGGAAACCCGACGGCATCGTCCTGCCGAAATGTGCTGGTGCCGCCGACGTCAACAAGCTCGCGCTTTACCTCGATGCGTTCGAGGCGGCATCGGACATTGCCCAGGGCACGACGCGCATTGTGACGGTTGCGACCGAGACGGCGCGGGCGGTGCTGAAACTGCTCGACTTCGAGAATATGAGCCCGCGGCTATGGGGCATGATGTGGGGTGCCGAAGATCTCGCCGCCTCGCTCGGGGCTTCGCGCAACCGCACCAACGGCCGCTTTCATAGCCCGTTCTGGCTGGCGCGCGATCTCTGCCTGATCAGCGCGGCCGCCGCCGGCGTCGTCGCCATCGATACGATCGCCACCGACATCAACGATCTCGACGCGCTCCGGGAGGAATGCATCACGGCGCGGCAGGATGGTTTCCTGGCAAAGGCGGTGATCCATCCAAAGCATGTCGACGTCGTCAATGCCGCCTTCATGCCGACCGATGAGGAGATCGCGTGGTCAGAGCGCGTCGTCGCTGCGTTCGCGGGAAATTCGTCCGGTGTGGTGAAGATGGATGGCAAGATGCTGGACAAGCCGCATCTGCGCGCCGCGGAGAAGATTCTGGCGCTGCGGCGGGGGTGAGGTGCGTAGGGTGGGCAAAGCGCAGCGTGCCCACCATTCACGGTCGGTGCCAGAAAAGGTGGGCACGCTGCGCTTTGCCCACCCTACGAATCTGAGTTGATCAACGCGCGCTCAGCCGTAAGCCGAGCTATCTCGTCCTCCGAAAATCCAGCGTCGCGCAGGATGTCTTCGCTGTGCTCGCCGAGCTGCGGCGGATGATGACGGATCGAGGGCGGGGTCTTGCTCCAGGTCGCTGCAGGGCCGGCAACACGTAGTGTTCCTTCCGTCGGATGCTCGATGGACTGGATCAGTCCGACCGCGGCGAGATGCGGATCGTCGATCAGGCCGTCGAGATCGTGCAGCGGGGCGTGCGGAATGTCGGCCTCTTCGAACAGGCGCATCCATTCGGCGGTGCTGCGGGTCTTCATCACCTTTGAAAACCAGTCGTAGACGAAATCATAGTTGCGGGTCCGCGCCGAGATGCCGTTCAGCCGGGGATCGCGATCGGCTTCGTTCTCCAGGCCGATCTTGCGGAAGAACGCGTTCCACTGCTTGTCGGAATAGACCAGCGCGCAGATATAGCCGTCGCTGGTCTGGTAGGGGCGGCGGTCCGGCGACAGCAATCGCGAATAGCCGGGCGGGCCGATCGGCGGCTCGAAACTGCGGCCGGCCATGTGGTCGCCGAGCACGAACTGCGCCATAGTCTCGAACATCGGGATTTCGATCGCCTGGCCTTCGCCGGTGCGGTCGCGATGGATCAAGGCGGCGAGGATCGCATGGATGGCGTTCAGGCCGACGATGCGGTCAGCCATCGTGGCCGGCGAGTAGCGCGGCTCACCGGTGATCTTGCCGGTCAGGGCCGGCAGCGCCGTCAGTCCCTGGATCAGATCGTCATAGGCCGGCCGCCCGGCATAGGGGCCGGTCTCGCCGAAGCCGTGCAGGCTTGCGTAGACCAGCCGCGGATTGGTCGCGAGCAGATCTTCGGCGCCGAGCTTGAGCCGCGCCATGGCGGCCGGCCGGACGTTATGAACGAAGACGTCGGCCGTCGATGCCAGGCGTAACAGCGCCTCACGCCCGCCCGGCTTCTTGAGATCGAGCACGATGGAGCGCTTGTTGCGGTTGCCCTGCAGGTACATCGCGCCCATCCGGGGATGGCGCATCGGCGTGGCATGGCGCATCACGTCGCCATCGGGACTTTCGACCTTGATCACGTCGGCGCCGTAGTCGCCAAGGATCATGGTCGCGTAGGGCCCCATCATGACGCTGGTGAGGTCGATCACCTTGAAGCCGGCGAGGGGACCCGCCGGCTTCGGCGCACGGTCTTGAGCGCGCCCGGTCAACGGCCTGCAGCCAAAGCTTCGGTGAACGCCTTGAACACCTCGGTGCCCGGCTTGCCGCGCTTGTTGATGTCCTTCACCCAGTCCTCGGCGACGGCCTTGAAGGCGGTGTCGAACTGCTTCTTGTCGTCAGCGCCGAAGTTGATGACCTTCATGCCCTGCGACTTGATCTTCTCGGTCGCGGCCCTCTCGCCGTCCTCGAACCGCTTGCAGCCTTCGCGCGTGGTCTGTTCGCCGGCCTCGACCAGCGCCTTGCGCACGTTCTCGGGCAGCGAGCGGAACTTGGCTTCGCCCATCGAATAAGTGAAGATCGCAGTGCCGAAGTTGAGCCCTTCAGTACCGGATTTCAGGATCTTGCCGAAATCGTAGGAAACCGAGCTCTGGTAGGAGAAGATCAAGCCGTCGAGCGTGCCGCGGGTAAGCGATTCATAGATTTCGGGCGCCGCCATCCGCACCGGCACGGCGCCGATCGAGCGCGTCATCAGGTCCATTGCGCCACCGGTGGTGCGGATCTTCAGGCCTTCTAGGTCCTTTGCAGCCTTGATCTCGCGGCTGTTGGCGAGCTGGATCTGATAGGCGGGCAGTGCGATCGTCACCAGCGGGCGGAGCTGGTTCGGCGCGAATTCCTTGGTTTCGAGGATGCCGCCATTGTGGGAGACCTTGTAGAACGCGATCGACCCCTGGCATTCCGTCTCGAAGATGCCGGGCAGCTCGGCGACCGCGGTCAGCGGATATTTGTCCGACGAATAGGACGGCACCACATACGAAACGTCGGCGACGCCGGCGACGGTGAGCTGCGCCATGTCCTTGGCCTTGCCGAGCTGCTCGGCAGGGAAGTGTTGGAAGGTGACCTGGCCGTTGGTCATCTTGGTCACGAGCTCGGAGAACGGTTTGCCGACCAGCTCGTGAATGACATGGCCGTTAGGCAGGCTGTCGGAGAGGCGCAACGTGATTTTTTCTTGAGCGGCGCTTGGAGACGTCGCGGCGGCGGCCAGTAGCGCAGCAAGGACGAAGCGTCTCCGCAGACGAACGTTCATTTTGTTTCCTCTCCCTTTTGTTTCTTTACGCTAGAGCTTCGGTTCTGATCGAATCAGAACCGAAGCTCTAGATTCTCGTTTTGACGCGTTTTCTGCGCAGATAAGTCTACGCAATCTGCGTAAACTTGATTGCTATGCGAACCGGTGTCCACTTCGCTCGAAAACGCTCTAGTAGCCCATCTTCATCGGCAGCCACAGGATGATCATCGGCCAGATCACCAGGATCGCGATCGCGATCAGATGGGCGATGAAATGCGGCAGGACGCCGTGAAACACCTCGGCGACCGGGCGCCCTGAATAGCGGGCCACCACGAAGCAGTTCAGCCCGACCGGCGGCGTGATCATGCCGACCTCGGCGGTGACGATCTTGATGACGCCGAACCAGAGCGGATCGTAGCCGAGTGACTTGATCAGCGGCAGCACGATCGGCACCGTCAACACGAGAATCGCGATCTGGTCCATGAAGGAGCCGAGCACGATATAGCCGAACAGGATGATGGTGAGGATCAGCCACGGCGGCACCTGCAGGCCGCCGACCCAGGCGACCAGGCTCTGCGTCACCTGCGTCAACGTAAAGAAGTAGCCGAAGATCGACGCGCCAAACAGGATCATCGCGATCATGCAGGTGCCATGCGCCGAGCGCAGCAGCGCGGCCCGCAGGCTCTTCCAGTTGATCTTGCGCTTCCAGAGCGCGAGCACGAAAGCGCCGAAGGCGCCGAGCGCGGAGGCTTCAGTCGGCGTCGCGACGCCGGTATAGATCACGCCCGTCACCATGCCGAACAAGAGCAGCATCGGGCCGACCACCCGCAGCATCCGGAATTTTTCCGCGAGCGAGACCGATGGCGCTGACGGCGCGCGCGACGGATCCTGCCAGGCCAGGAACCACACCGTCGCCATGATGGTGAAGGTGACGAGGATGCCGGGGATTACGCCGCCGATCAGGAGCGCGCCGATATTCACTTCCGCGAGCAGGCCGTAGATCACCAGCGCCACCGACGGCGGGATCAGCATCGCCAGCGTGCCCGAGATCGCTACCACGCCGGCCGCCATCCTGGGCTCGTATCCCTGCTTCAGCATCGCCGGTAGGCTGGTCGCCGACAAGGTCGCGGCAGAAGCGGTGCTGGTGCCGCAGATCGCGCCGAAGCCGGCGCCGGCGAGCGCGGTCGCCATGCCGAGCCCGCCCGGAACCCGTCCGACCCAGGCGGCCGTCGCCTTGAACAGATCGTCGGCGATCCCGCTGACGAGCACGAATTCCGCCATCAGCAGGAACATCGGGATGGTGATGAGCTCGTAAGAGGTCACCGCCGATAGGGGCGCGGTCTGCAGGATGCCCGACAGCATCGGCATGCCGCCGATCAGATAGAGGCCGAGCACTCCTGAACCGGCCATCGCGAAGCCAACCGGCGTGCCGATCGCGAGCAGCACGAACAGCACGACCATTGCAAGCGTGAGTATCATTCGAAGGTCTCCCCCGTGGCATGCGACGACGGCAGCGCGATCAGGGCGCGGCCGGTGGCCAGCGAGAGGAGGTGGCCGATCAGGTGCAGCGCAAGGCGCAACGTGATCAGCCCGGCCCCGAAAGGAACGAGCGCAATCGACGGCCACATCGGCCACGGAATGGCGCCCGCCATGACGTCGGCTGACTGGAAGCTGTCGACGGCACGCAGGAAGCCGAGATAGGCGATCAGGGAAAACACGACGATCCCGACGATGCAGGTGACGATCTCGGAGACGCGGATCATCGCCGGCGAAAACTTCTGCTGCAGGATATCGACGCTGACATGGGCATGGCTGGCATAGGCTTCCGACAGCACCAGGAAGAAGATGCCTGCCATCAGGTAGAGCGAGATCAGGTCATAGGCCCAGGAGAAGGGCTTGTTGAACGCGTAGCGCATGATGACATCGCTGAACACGATGATCATGATGGCGAACATGAACGCCGCCGCCACGGTGGAGGCGATCTTCTCGATCGTCGCTAGCGCCTTCAATATTCCGTCAAGCAAAATTAGCTCCCCCAGTTCACTTGAACAGTTTACTTGGCCGGAATGGCCGCCACCGCCGCGTCAAACTCCTTCAGCGCGTCACTGCCGCGCTTGCCGCGCGCGTCGAGGCCTTCGGACCAGGTCTCGGCGACGCCCTTCATCAGGTCCTTGAATTTCGCATTGGCGTCAGGTGACAGCGTCTCGAACTTGACGCCTGTGGCTTCCATCGATTTCTTGGTCTCGTCGTCCGATTTCTGGACCTGCTGGCAGGCGGAGGGGATGATTTCCTCGGCGACATCGACCATCGCCTTCTGCACCTCGGGCGAAAGCTTCTTCCAGGCGGTTTCGCTGATCGAATAGGCGACGATGAAACTGGCAAAGCCCAGTCCATCGGTCGAGTATTTCACGAGCTTGTCGGCACCATAGGCGACCACGCTTTCGAGCGGGAACAACAGCCCGTCCATGGTGCCCCGCGATAGCGATTCATAGGCATCGGGCGCTGCCATGCGCACCGGCACGGCGCCAATCGCGCGCAGCGTAAGATCCTGCGCGCCGCCGGTGGAACGCAGCTTCAGGCCGGTGACATCGCCGACATCCTTGACCGGCTGCTTGACGGTGAAAATGCGATATTGCGGCAGGCTGACCGCGAGCAGCAGGCGGATATTGTTGGCGGTATAATCCTGCTGCGCAATGACACCGTTCCGCGCCAGCTTCCAATAGGCCAGCGTCCCCTGGCAGGAATGCTCGAACGCGCCCGGCAGCATCGCGACTTCGGACACCGGCATCTTGTCGGAGACATAGGCCGGCGCAACATAGCCGATATCGGCAACACCGGTCTGCGTCAGCTTCAGCATGTCGGCGGCCTTGCCGAGCTGCTGCGCCGGATAGTGGTCGAAGGTCACCGCGTTGTTGGTGCGCTTCTTGACCTCCTCCATCCAAGGCTCGAGGACGAGCTTGACGAGATAGTGGCCCTTCGGAAACGAATCCGCCACCCGCAGGTGAAGCGGTTCGGCGGCCTGCGCCAGAACTGTCGATGCAGCCAAAAAAGCGCAGCCGACAAGGGTCCGCCCGATCGCGACCATAGATCCTCCCTGGGACGTATTGTTGTTGGAGGTAGCTGCGCATAAACGAAATTGATCGTCAAGAACGGCGCGCAGGCTGAAGCCGCGAGGCGCCACAACCGGAGAGCGCGGCTTGCGCGGGCGCGAATTGACTTTGCCGGATGATCGGCTGCAAATGCGCCGAAGCAACATTGTCTGAGGAACACACCATGGTTGACGCGCTGATCATCGATGCATGCAGGACGCCGCGAGGCATTGGCAAGGCCGGCAAGGGCGCGCTGTCAGGCATTCATCCGCAGCAGCTCGGCGCCACCGTGCTGCGGGCGCTGGCCGATCGCACCGGCATCGATACCGCTGATGTCGACGACATCATCTGGGGCACCAGTTCCCAGCGCGGCGCGCAGAGCGGCGATCTCGGCCGCATGTCGGCGCTCGACGCCGGCTATGACGTGAAGGCGAGTGGCGTGACGCTCGATCGCTTCTGCGGGTCCGGCATCACCAGCGTCAACATGGCCGCCGCTTCGATCATGTCGGGCTCCGAGGATCTCGTGATCGCCGGCGGCACCGAGGTGATGTCGATGGAAGGCCGGCGCGGCGAGGGGCCGCTTATGATGGACGCCGGCAATCTTCGCCTGCGCGCAAGGCATCCGCAATCGCACCAGGGCGTTTGCGCCGACGCGGTGGCGACGCTCGAGGGCATCATGCGGCAGGATGTCGATGCGCTCGGACTGGAGAGCCAGAAGCGAGCGGCGGCCGCAATCAAGGGCGGCCATTTCGACAAAAGCCTGGTTCCGGTCTATCGCGAAGATGGCACGCTCGCGCTCGACAAGGAGGAATATCCGCGGCCGCAGACCACGCTGGAAGGGCTCGCGGCGCTGAAGCCGGCCTTCCCAGCCATCGCCGACTACGCGCTCGACGACAAGGGCACGACCTATCGCAAGCTGATCCTGGAAAAATATCCCGATCTCGACATCGACTTTGTCCACCACGCGGGAAATTCGTCCGGCGTGGTCGATGGCTCCGCCGCGATCCTGCTGGCGTCGCCCGACTACGCCAGGAAGCACGGACTGAAGCCGCGCGCACGCGTGGTCGCGATGGCCAATATGGGGGACTCGCCGACCCTGATGCTGAACGCGCCGGTGCCGGCGGCGCGCAAGGTGCTGGCCAAGGCCGGGCTGACGCTTGACGACATCGACCTGTTCGAGATCAACGAAGCCTTTGCCGTAGTCGCGGAGAAGTTCATCCGCGATCTCAAGCTCGATCGCGAGAAGGTCAACGTCAATGGCGGCGCGATCGCGCTCGGTCATCCCATCGGCGCCACCGGCTCGATCCTGATCGGTACGCTGCTGGACGAATTGGAGCGGCGCGACCTCAAGCGTGGTCTGGTGACGATGTGTGCCGCCGGCGGCATGGCGCCCGCGATCATCATCGAGCGGGTGTGATGGTAGGGTTCAAGCGGCGGGAAACCTGAGTTCGAAGGTCACGCCTTCACTGGTCGGCAGGAGCCGGATCGAGCCGCCGTGACTTGTCATCACGGCGCGCACGATCGCAAGGCCCATGCCGGTGCCGCCGGCATCGCGGCGGGTGGTGAAGAAGGCGTCGAAGATCCGTTCCCGGTTGGCTTCCGAGATCGGATCGCCATCATTGCTCACGATCAGTTTGACGGCCGTACGCTCGTCCACGGCGTCAAGCCGTATAGTCCTGGCGTTGTGCCGTACGGCGTTGTCGGCGAGGTGTGAGAGGACGATCAGCGCCTTTTCGCCCGACATCCCGATCGGCCGGTCGAGACTGCCTGCCGCCGTGATAACGCAAGCCGGGAACCGGCCCTTGAGATCGCCGATCACGGGCGCCAGTTCGGTGCGCTCGTTCTGCGGCACGGTTTCGGCACGCGCCAGTTCGCGTAGCCGCTGAGCCATCGTTTCGAGGCGTTCGGTGTCGCCAAGAATATTCGACACGAAGGTCTTCTGCTCGGCGCGGGTCAGGCCATCCGATTTGCCGTCCAGGGAATCCAAAAGCAGCTCTGCCGCACCCTTGATCGAGGTGAGCGGCGATTTCAATTCGTGCGTGAGGTGTGCCGAGAACGTCGCGATGTAGTCCGAACGCCGCGCCAACTGTTCGGCCATGCCAAAGAAGCTGTGCGAGAGCTGTGCGAATTCGCGCGTGCCGTAGTGCCGCAACGGGCGGAATGCGGTGCGATCGCCTTTGCCGATGCGCGCGGCGCGGCCGATCAGTTCGTGCATGGGCTGGGTGATGGTGCGGGAGAAAAACAGCCCGATCGCCATCGTCGCAAGGATCACGGCGAGCGCGGCAAGCACGAACTTGACGCGTTCCTGATAGAGATGGTCGAAAATGTTGCTCGGCGTCCGGGTCGTATAGATCACGCCGGCCACGCGGTTGTTGACGATCACCGGCATCGCGGAAAACACGTGTACGCCGACGCCGCGGCTGATGGAATAGATCGGCGGCGGAGGCTTGTCCGGCACGCGGATCCGCAGCGCGGCCCGATATTCGCCATGCAGGGCCGCGGCGATTTCTTCGATATGGGCGAGCGACTGTCCGACTTCCTGACGTCCGGCGATCACGACGCCCTGCGGATCGAGGATCCTGAATCCGGCAAGCGTCACCTTCTGCGTCTCGCGGACGATCGGCAGCAGTCGCGCGCCGATCTCGACATAGGCCTGGTCGGCCGGCGCGCTCGCGGGCAAGGCGGCGGGCCGCCTTCGCAACAGATCATTGCCGGCCAGATCGAGCGCAGGACGGATCGGCGTGACCTGATCGCCAGGATCGGGCAAGACGCCGGGCGGGACCTCGGCGCCGAGAGGAATCCCACGGTCAAGCCGCGCCTGCACCTCCTGTGCGAAGATTGCCGCCAGGACGCGGCTCTGGGCGATCAGCTCGGCCTGGGTCTGGCGAATGAGCTGGTTGTCATAGAGGCGGAAGAAGAACAGGCCGACCAGAGGCAGTATGGCGACGGTCGCCAGCACGGTGAAGATGACCAGGCCGAGCGATGGCCGCCATTTGTCTGGCGCATTCGGACCACTCATGCCTGCGGCTCGCATCGCCCGAGCTTGAAGCCGACGCCGTGAATGGTCTCGATGACGTTGTCGCAATTCAGCGCGGCGAGCTTAGCGCGGATGTTGCGGATGTGGCTGTCGATGGTGCGGTCGGACACCTGGATGTTGAGCTGGTAGGCCGCGCGCATAAGCTGCTCGCGGTTGAAGACGGCCGTCGGCCGCGTCAGGAAGGCACGCAGGATTCCGAACTCGATTGCGGTCAGCCGGAGCGCTGTGCCGGCAAATGATGCAACGTGCTGCTCTGGATCGACGGTCAGTCTACCTTGCGTGAGAACCGTGGTGCCGGCTTTGGCGTCGCCGCTGCGCGAGTTCATGCGCCGCAGGATGACGTTGACGCGGGCGACGAGCTCGCGCGGGCTGAACGGTTTTGTCACGTAGTCGTCGCCGCCGATCTCGAGGCCCAGCACGCGATCGATCTCGTCGTCGCGCGCCGACAGGAACAGGATCGGTACGTCGGAAGTCTTTCGTACCTCCCGGCAGACGTCGAGCCCGTCGAGTTCTGGCATCCCGATGTCGAGAACGATGAGGTTAGGCCGGTCGCTCGCAAATCGGGCGAGCGCCTCCTTGCCGTCGCGCGCCTCGACAACGTTCATGCCGGCTTTCTTGAGGGCGACGCGGATGACTTCGCGGATGTGCAGGTCGTCGTCGACGATAAGAATACGGTGCGTCAAACGTCTCTCCAGCCCGCTCGTCAACCCGTGACCTTGTTCTTCTGTTCGCCATCGAGATAGCGCTGCAGGCGCCAGCTTCGAAAACCCCAGGAACGCCAGGACGCCATATCCTGCCGCTGCTGTTCTACAAGCGAATCCCGGCGGAAAACAAGGCACGGATCGCTGGTGCGAAGCTGGAGGACCTTCTCGATCGCGGGCAGCGCCTGCGGCCCGAGCTGAGCCAGGTAGTTTATGTCGAGCTGCAAGCCCTTGCCGGACACGTCCCGGCTGTGGGTGACATTGTAGTCGGCAATGATTGCAGCGAAGTTGACGAGCGAGCAGACATAGAGCACGGCCGTCAACGTGACCAGGTTTGCTGCTATCAGCCAGGCGTTGGAACGGTCCAGCATGATGCGGGCGACGATCAATAGAAGTCCGATGGCGACCAGCAGCATCCAGATGAAAGCGGCCACGCGCCAATAGGTCAGAAGATAGATCTGCACATAGAGGTCGAGCCGGTAGATGGCGGAAGCGACCAGCAGGACGTTCTGCGCCACCCACAAATAGACCAGGGGCCGTATCACCTTGGACCCTTCGGCCGGACCACCAGGCCGAATTGCGACGAGAACGAAGCCCGCTGCCAGCAGGGCCGTGACAATCAGCGGATAGGCCCCGCGATGGGCATATGAGGCATAGGTGACGCCGGCCGGGAGCGCCGCATTGCCCCAGAGATAAACCGCGTCCAGGATCGTCTGAACCGCGAACAGCAGATTGAACAGGATCAGCGAACGCAGGATGGTCGGTGCGCCGAGGAAGTCGACGACATCGGAAGATGTGTCCGCGGCCGGCGTGGGGGATTCTGCCGCGGCAGTGACCGAGCCCGATTTGCGTCGCCATCTGACATGGATAAACGGCCAGACAAGGGATATTGCCACGATCCAGAACAGCGCCCGCGCGACGCTCAGATGCGAAGCGGCGCTGCCGGGGTTGATCAGGCTGATCCATTTTTCGAGCACAGGATTGGCAGCGACGAATAAGGCGAGGAATACTGTTCCGAGCAAGGCCGGTACGAACCACAGGATGAAGCCGCTGGTCAGCGCCGGGAGGTTGAACATCCCGAGTGCGTCCACAAAGAACCTGAAAGGACTGACCAGGAAGAGGTCGCAAAGCGCCGCCGCCCGTTCGCCAAAGCCGGTGAGACCAGGGTTGGTCGTGAGCAGGAGACCAGCGCCGAGCGCGAGCAAGATGATTGCAAGTGACGCCGCATTTACTTCCTCCACGGTCGGCACAAGGCCGGCGATCACGAGGAGGCCGCCGAGCATCGCTCGACGCTTGTCCAGCTTGGCGATGTTGGCAAGCAGCGAACCGCAGGCCAGCGCGAGGGCGAAAACAGTAACCGATATTCCGACTCGCTCGCCGTAGAACAGGAAGTCGGCAAGTGCAGCCAGCGCGACCGCGATCGCGAGCTTGGCCGACAGGGATAAGCTTTGGACGGGCCGGATATCGGCGGCCGGCGAAGCGAGACTCGTCATGTCAATTCCTTTGCGGATGTCGAACGCGGCGGACCTTGAACTGACGTTGTGCAAATCTCGAAATGGTCGTCTGCACGACTTCAGGAGTTTTGTGCAGTTTCCGTGCAGGCCTGTTTAAGTGCTCGCGCGGCGTGTGCGCATTTGATAGGGGCGAGGTCTCTCGTTTCACACGCGGCGTCGCCAACCATGAAATTTCGAAATCGTGTCGTTATCATCGGGCTCTGGTTCATCGGGCTGGTGCTCGCCCTTGTCGCCGCCAACAAGAACGAGCCCTATCTCGCTGTGCTCCGTGGGACGGGAAACATCGGGCTCGTGGTCATGAGCGGCGTGCTGGTCGTCGTCCTGCTGCTTCGCGGCTCCTGGCGGCGAGGGCTTTCGAGAAGACTGCTGGTCCTGGTGTGGTGCCTGCCGCCGCTTCTGATGCTGGGCGCGCATCTTACGTTCGAGCTGCGCAAGCGCGAGGTGCTGCGGGCCGACGCTGCGCAGGCGCGCAGCCTTGGGCCGCACTTCATGGTCGGCTATTCGTCGGTCTCAGCGGTGACGGTGCTGGCGGAGGAGGGGCTGATCGGCGGCATCTATGTCAGCAAGCACAATCTGCGGCGAAAGTCGGCGGAGGCGTTGAAAGTCGAGATCGCAACGCTTCAGGACAAGCGGCGTGCTGCAGGGCTCCCGCCCCTGATCGTCGCGGCCGACCAGGAAGGCGGCATCGTTTCTCATCTGTCGCCGCCACTGACCAAACTGCCGGCGCTGGCCACATTGGCGGAGATGACGCCGGACCTGCGGAAGGCGAAGGCCGAAGAATTCGGCCGTATTCACGGACAGGAATTGGCGGCGCTCGGGGTCAATCTCAATTTTGCCCCGGTGCTCGACCTGCGGCCCGAGTCGGGACGTAACCGATTTGATTTCAATACGCTGATCGGCCGCCGGGCAATCTCAGCCGATCCCGCCATCGTCGGCGAGATCGCGCAGGCCTATGTTCGCGGCCTCGAAGCGTTCGGCGTCGGCGCAACCGTAAAGCATTTTCCCGGCTTGGGCCGGGTGCGTGCCGATACCCATCACTTCAGTGCGGAGCTCGGAACATCAGTGGACGAACTGGAAGCATCCGACTGGCGTCCGTTCCGGGATGTGCTGACGCACTCAAAGGCGCAGCTCATGGTCGGCCATGTGACTCTCACCGCGATCGATCCGGATCACGCGGCCTCGCACTCAAAGCGCGTCATCGACGGGATCATCCGAAACAAGTGGAACTACCAGGGCATCGTGATGACAGATGACCTGGTGATGGGAGCGATTTACCAGCACAATGTCTGCGATGCCGTCGTCGAGGCGCTCAATGCCGGCGTCGACATGCTCCTGGTCGCATTCGACGGCGCGCAATTTTATCGAATCTTTGCCTGCGCGCTGGACGCATCCCGACAAGGAAAGCTGGATCCGGCTATGCTCCGCCAAAGCGAGGCGCGCTTGAGACGCGCATTTCCGGGAGATTGAGGACGTCCGTGGGGCGCGGGCGACGCAGATGCCCGGAACGAGCCCAGATGCTGCGACAGCAAACTGCGCCGCCTTTTTTTCAAAAATGAACGATCGAGCCCGCTGATGGCCGCGGGGCGGGTGAAATTTGATCGGACAATCCGGGGATGAACCTCTAAAGTCACTGTATCAGTCTTCCCGTCGGGACCCGGGCGCCGTTGCCTGGCTTCCGACCGAGCCGATCTTGTCCGCTGAAGTGTCGTTCCGCCACCCCGCTGTAGCAACAACACCGTCACGGCTTCGCGATGAACATCTTCGATCCGCAAGGTCCGATCGCCGCTGCGCAGAAGACGATTCTGATCGACTCGGTCGGGATCATGCTCGCGATCGTCCTGCCGACGATCGCGGCAATCTTTGCCTTTGCATTCTGGTTTCGAGAGTCCAATCCACGGGCGACCTATCAGCCTCATTGGGCTTATTCCGGCCGCCTCGAGCTCGTGGTGTGGTCGATCCCGACGCTGACGATCATTCTGCTCGGAGGGGTCGCCTGGATCGGATCGCATCAGCTCGATCCTGCCCGGCCCATTGATGGGACCGGCGCGCCGGTCCGCATCCAGGTCGTGTCGCTCGATTGGAAGTGGCTCTTCATCTATCCGGACCAGGGGATCGCGACCGTCAACACGCTGACGGTGCCGGTCGGCTCTCCCCTTGATCTTGAACTGACCTCCGGCAGCGTGATGAACGCGTTCTTCATCCCGCAGCTTGGCAGCATGATCTACACGATGAACGGGATGGTGACGCGGCTGAAGCTGCGTGCCGACAATCAGGGCACCCTTCAGGGCCTGTCGTCCCATTTCAGCGGGGATGGCTTTCCCGACATGAAGTTCGACGTCCAGGTCGTACCGCAGCTCCAGTTTCCTGACTGGGTGGCACGCACCGCCCAGACCGATCGTGTCTTGAACGCGGAAAGCTACGGAAAGCTCGCCCAGCAATCGGTCGAGACCGTGACATCCACCTATCGGCTCGAGGATCCGCGGCTGTTCCACGCCATCGTGACCCAGGAGATCCCCCCGGGCCCGGGACCGAAGCTGACGTCGGAAAGCGCGCAGTCGCATATCGGAGGCCAAGATGTTCGGTAAGCTGAACTGGTCCGCCATTCCGATCGATCAGCCGATTCCGATGATCGCCTCGGGCGTGGTCGCGCTCGTCATCCTCGGGGTCCTCGCCTGGGTCGTCCTTGCCGGCCACCTGCCATATCTCTGGCGCGAATGGATCACCAGCGTCGATCACAAGCGGATCGGCGTCATGTACACCTTGCTCGCGATGGTGATGCTGCTGCGCGGTTTCTCCGACGCGCTGATGATGCGGTCCCAGCAGGCAGTTGCCTTCCAGTCGCAAGGCTATCTGCCGCCCGAGCACTACAACCAGATTTTCTCCGCGCATGGCACGATCATGATCTTCTTCGTGGCGATGCCGTTCGTGATCGGGCTGATGAATCTGGTGGTGCCGCTGCAGCTCGGCGTGCGCGACGTGGCGTTTCCGACCTTGAATTCCGTCGGCTTCTGGCTCACTGCAACAGGCGCGCTGCTGGTCAACATCTCGCTCGTGGTCGGTGAGTTCGCGCGCACCGGATGGCTGCCTTATCCGCCGCTGTCGGGACTCACTTATTCGCCGGGTGTCGGCGTCGACTATTACCTCTGGGCGCTTCAGATCTCCGGCGTCGGCACGCTGGTTGCCGGCATCAATCTCGTTACCACGGTGCTGAAGCTGCGCACCAGGGGCATGACATATTTGCGCATGCCAATGTTCTGCTGGACCACGCTCGCCTCGAGTTTGTTGATCGTGGCGGCGTTTCCGATCCTGACGGCAACGCTGGCGATGCTGATTCTCGATCGCTATTTCGGCTTCCATTTCTTCACCAATGAGGCCGGCGGCAACGTGATGATGTTCATGAACCTGATCTGGGCGTGGGGTCACCCCGAGGTCTACATCCTTGTGCTGCCTGCGTTCGGAATCTTCTCTGAGGTGGTCTCGACGTTTTCGGGCAAGCCGCTGTTCGGCTATCGGTCTATGGTGCTCGCCACCATGGCGATCTGCGTCATCTCCTTCATGGTGTGGCTGCACCATTTCTTCACCATGGGCGCCGGTCCCTATGTCAATGCGATCTTCGGGATCGCCAGCATGATCATCGCGGTGCCGACCGGCGTGAAGATCTACAACTGGCTGTTCACGATGTATGGTGGACGGGTGCGGTTCGACACGCCGATGCTGTGGGCGATCGGCTTCATGGTGACGTTCATCCTCGGCGGCCTCACCGGCGTGCTGGTCGCCGTGCCGCCCGCGGACTTCCTGCTTCACAACAGCCTGTTCCTGGTCGCTCACTTTCACAACGTGATCATCGGCGGCGTGCTGTTCGGCGCTTTCGCGGGCTATGCATATTGGTTTCCGAAGGCGTTCGGCTTCCGCCTGCATGAGGGGCTCGGCAAAGCGGCGTTCTGGTGCTGGCTGATCGGGTTCTACGTCGCGTTCATGCCGCTCTATGCGCTCGGCTTTCTCGGCATGACGCGGCGAATGCAGCATTACGATGTCCCGGAATGGCGCCCGTGGCTCCTGATCGCAGGGGTTGGCGCCGTCATTATCCTGATCGGGATCATCTTCCAGATCATGCAGCTCACCGTCAGCATTCATCGTCGCGAAGAGCTGCGCGACCGCACCGGCGATCCGTGGGACGGGCGATCGCTGGAATGGGCAACGGCCTCGCCGCCGCCGGTATTCAATTTCGCGATTCCACCTGATGTGACCGGGGAGGACGCTTACTGGTCATTGAAGGCGCATGCCAAGCAGCAGGGTCTCGAGAAGCGCGAGCTCGACTACAAGGACATCGAGATGCCGCGCAATTCCCCGACCGGCTTCGTGTGCGCCTTCTTCGCGACCATCATGGGCTTTGCGTTGATCTGGCACATCTGGTGGATGGTCGCGGCCGGTGTGATCGGCGCCTTCGCCACCTTCGTCGCATTCGCATGGCGGGACCATGACGAATACGTCATCGCGGCGAAGGAGGTGGCGCGCATCGACCGCGCCAATATCGAAGAGCGGCGCGCCCTGACCAGCTTGGCGGGAGCCTGAGCCATGGCCGACACGACGCTGGCATATGCTCAAGCCGATCCGCACCGTCTGCGCGGGATCGCGCATGCCGCGGTCGCGCACGCGGGACCGGCGCCGAAGCGGATCGTCACAGGCTTCGGTTTCTGGATATTCCTGCTCAGCGACATCGTCATGTTCTCGTGCTTCTTCGCGACCTATGCGGTCCTGGTTGACCAGACCGCAGGGGGGCCGAAGGGGGCCGAACTGTTCGATCTCAGGAGAGTCGCGGTCGAGACCGTCTTCCTGTTGCTGTCAAGTTTCACCTGCGGGCTCGCCAACATCGCGGCCGATATTCGAAACAGGTTCTGGTTCCAGGTGGGCATGGCGGCGACTTGCGTTCTCGGCCTGGCCTTCCTGTACCTTGAGGCGCGCGAGTTTGCGGACCTGGTCGCACGCGGTGCGGGGCCGACGCGCAGCGCGTTTCTGACCGCCTTCTTCAGCCTCGTCGGTTGCCATGGCCTGCATGTCTCTGCCGGCATCCTCTGGCTGCTGACGATGATGGCGCAGGTGGTCGCCAAGGGCTTTCGGGCCGACATTGGGCGACGCATCATGTGCTTTGCGCTGTTCTGGCACGCCCTCGATATCATCTGGGTCGCGGTATTTTCGGTGGTCTACCTGCTCGGGAGCAAGCCATGAGCGATCAAGCTTTGGAACAGCACCGTGTCGATCTGGCACCGGGCGACGAAGGCGAGGGCGGCGTCGGCCTGCGCGTACTCGGCTATGTCACCGGCCTTGGCCTTGCACTCCTGTTGACGGCGACCTCGTTCTTTGTTGCCGGCACCGACCTGGTCTGGCAGCCGAGCATTCCCGTTGCCATCATCGTGCTGGCGATCGCCCAGATGGGCGTGCATCTCGTCTTCTTCCTCCACATCACGACCGGGCCTGACAACACCAACAACGTGATGGCGCTTGCCTTCGGCGTGCTCATCGTTTTCCTGGTGATTGGCGGCTCGCTATGGATCATGGCGAACCTCAATCAGAATATGATGCCGATGGACCAGATCATGCAGATGCAGCGCTAGCGCTGCACGACCCCTGAAGCGGTTTCAGGATCGCGCGCCGACCGCGGATTTGTGGTCCTGCCGCTGGGACCAGGACACATAATAGGCGACACATGTCATGCCGAGAATGCCGGCGACGCTGACGACCACCTGCATCGCCAGCGACTTGGGGCCCGTGATCAGAACCAGGTGCCCGGCAAATGAAAGGAAGATGCCGGAGCAGAACACCGCGAGCCATTGCTCGCCGCATTTGATGAGGGGCTGCATGGCCTGCATTTGAAGTCCGTACCAGTCGCGAGGTATCAGCATGGTGAAAAAGAACGCCAGTGCGAGCAGGTGCAGCACCCGATAGGGAGCAAGGTTCTCCTTGTCGTTGGCCGGAAAGGCATCGAGCACCGAACTGGGTATCATCTCCGCCAGCGCAGGCGATTTCCCGGCCGACATGATCGTCAGGGCGACGAGCAGGTAGATCAAC
Organism: Bradyrhizobium sp. 31Argb; assembly: GCF_043638955.1. NCBI lineage: Bacteria > Pseudomonadati > Pseudomonadota > Alphaproteobacteria > Hyphomicrobiales > Nitrobacteraceae > Bradyrhizobium > Bradyrhizobium sp. 31Argb. The sequence goes on from NZ_JBEGDB010000007.1 coordinate 32,066, forward strand.
GCGGTGACGCGCAAGGCCGGAAGCTTCTGCATCGCGCGAACCACGTGCGCGTCTCCTGCACCACCGACCGCGAACCAGGCGCCCAGCACGAACAGCAATTGCCAGCAGAACGGATTGAGATACCAGCCCCCGTCCGGAAAAGCGGTCAGGTTCCAGTCGAAGTGCCGCGCCAACAGATAGAGCGCAATGGATCCAAGCATGGTCAGGCGCGGCCAGCGCATCATGCCGAACAGCACGGCGGGAAGGAACGCCATGAGGACGATGAAGAGCTGCAATACGTCCAGGTTGAGCGGTTTGGCCTGCAGCAGCAGGCCGCGGACAATTACGCGAATCGGATGCTCGATGAAGTCGGTGATATTGAATTCCGCGAACAGATCGGGTGCTGCGGATTGAGCCGCGACATATCCGATCAGGTCGACGTAGACGACGAACAGCACCATATAGGCTGCGTAGAGCTGCCATACCCGCTTGAAGACACGCGTCGCCCCAACGACGAAGCCGCGTTCCACAACGATCTTCCCGTACATGATCGCCGCGGCATAGCCGATGACAAATACAAACAGCTCGGTCGCCCCGCTGAATCCAAAGTTCCGCAAGGTCAACACGCTGACGGCGTTGTGCGGAATGTGATCCAGGAACAGGGACCAAGTCGCGATGCCGAGCAGAAGGAAGATGCGTAGATCGCCGTCGCGCGCCGCGATCTCAGCCTTCACACATGGATTCATTGAGAGCAAAACTTCCCAAGTTCGGAGCAGCGAATCGCGAATCCATCGCGCCCCGCCGCCACTCCGAATAGACGTTTCGCCGAGAATATTTGATCCGCTGCTGATGAATTAAAGCCGCCGACGATCACGTTTTCGAAATTGAAATGTGATTCACCGCGATTCATGTAAAGGGCCGATCATGCTTGCTCGTGCTTGCGCAGATCGCGGCGATGGTCGAAGACGCTCGCTTGCAGGTCGGCTTCGGCCGCGCTGATGCCGGGGAGGGCAGCCTCGGCGAGGATATCGGCCGTCACGTCCTCGACAGCCGAATCGGAGATTTCGTGGATGAAACTGATGTTCCTGTATTCGCCCGATACAACCCGCGCGATGACCCCGCGCCTTGTGATTTCGGGATCAACCACGGCCTCGCGGCCGCGCCGGCCGTAATCGATCATCACGACGAAATACTGCATGTCGGCCAAACCGGCCACCTCTCTCGACAGGAGTCGGATGGCCGCATAATTTCCGAAAATCGGAAATTTGTCAAGTGTAATTTCTGAAAATCAGAAGTCGGGGCCTTGCCTATTTCTCCGGCGTCCGAGGACCGTGCGCCTTGGCGGCTTTGCGGGACCGCGCGGCCGCCTTGCTGCGCAACCGCTCGATCTGGCCTCGCGGCAGGGTCACGCAGATCTCGCCGATCCATTCGAGCTTCACCCCGTTGATCGGCTTGGCGTTGAAGCTCGTGAGGTTGACCAGTGTCAGCGATTTTCCACGCTCGATCGTCTTCAGATAGCGCTCGCCGGTCTTCAAACGAACCGCCGCTTCTTCGCCATAGAAGCTCGAGAGGGGGTGTCGCTGCTCGCGATAGACGACAATGATGTCGCCATTCTCGTATTTCGGCAGCATCGAATCGCCCGATACCTCAAATGCAATGGTTTCTTCCGCGATCGGGAAGGGCAACTCGACTTCACCGAGTCCTTCCGGCGGCACTTGCTCATATTCCGGCTCGATCGAGGCTCCGGCGCCGACCCGGCCCATGACCGGCACCGAGTTGAGCTCGAGATATTCCATGATCGGCGCAATCTCGGATGCCTTGATCTGGCGTATCCCGGAAAGGATTTCGGAAACAGCGCCGGGGCGAACACCCATCGCGTGCGCGAGCCCACCCTTGGTCTTGCCCGGCTTCTGCAGGCCCCGCTCGATCAATCTGGTGTCCAGCATGGCGCATCCCTCTTTCGAATCCCCAGAAAGCATAGCAATTCGGATAATCAGAAATCAAGCTTGACTTTCATTTCGGAATATCAGAAATTGATGGTGAGGCGTCGGGCGCCGAAGGGAAGGACAAGAATCAACAATGGAACTGACAGGCTGGGCGCCCGAACATTCGGACGCGCTGCGGGAATATATTGCCCAAGGCATGAGCTTTGCGAAGATCGCCAAGGCGATCAACGCCAGATTCAACACCGATTATACGAGAAGCGCCGCGATCGGCCGTGCCAGGCGGCTCGGTTTGACGATGTCAGATAGCTCGCCGCCAGCACCGCCGCGGCTGACGCCGGTGCCGCAGTTGATCCGGTCGAACGAGCCGCGCGAGCCAAGGTCGATCGAATTCAATTGGCCGATGCCCGTGTTCGAGAAGGCGCCGCAGGTTCAGCTTCGCTGCGCCGAGATCGAGCCGCGCCACCTTTCGCTGGTGGAGCTTGAATATGAAGATTGCCGATATCCCTATGGCGGTGACAGCGATGGCGAACCGATCACCTTCTGCGGTCATCGGAGGCGGCCAGGCTCAAGCTACTGCACGCCTCATTTCCACTTGAGCCGCAATCCGGAGCTCGAGACGGAGCCGTCACCGAGCACCACACCGCTGTCCCTGGGCGAGCCGGCATAGCGGCGTACGCGCCTCCTACCTCGTCCATCTTGCAAACGACACATCTTGCCACTGGTGAGATGGTCCCCGGTCGAATTCTGTCTTGAAGGAGCCAAGCCATGCCGCGCGCCAAACGCAAGAAACCGTATCACCCCGCGAGAGCGCATGACCGCCGCGCACAGGATCTGCCGTACAACGCCGAGGTCGCCACCGTTGAGGTCGACGATCCCCTTGCGCTCGAGCCCGGGGACAAAGTCGTTGCGCTGCGCTCGATCCGCAACGATCCGCTCGGACGCCTGCATTCGCATCGTCAGATCGATGACGCCCAGTTGCAGGGCGGCCGCGCGTTCCAGGGTGATTGGGAGAAGGCCGAGCGTGGACCGCGCGCGGTCGATACCACCAGAGAGTATGTCGATGGCGGCACGCGGCGCGAGCCGATCACGGAGGCCCAGCGCAGGGCGGTATCGCGGCTCAACCGGGTCGAGCGCGAGCTCGGCGCCGATGGTTCGGCCCTGGTGCATGAGGTCCTGATCCTCGGCATGACCATGGAGCAGGTCGGCGAGCGGCGGGGACTGCGGACCCAGCGCTGGAACGATTACTTTGCGCGGCGGCTCAAGGAATGTCTCGACCGGCTGGCGCTGATCTACGGCTTTGCGACGCCGCATCCCGTTCCCATCAAAAGCCTCCAGCGCTGAAGCGGAGCGGCTGCACCACGTCATAGGCGGCTTTGGTCAATGGCACCGCATAGTCGACGGTGAGGGCGCCGAACGGGGAGGCCCAAGTAAGGCCCATGCCGACCGAGGAGCGCACGACGTTTTTGCCGGCGACCTGCAGCGCGGTGCCGCCCACGCTGGTCGGACCAGTATAACGGAACACACTTCCGGCATCGACAAAGGCCGATGCCTTGAGGCCGTACTCGTCCGGCACGCCGGGAATTCCGCTTTGCAGTTCCGCCGTCGTCGCCCAATAGGCACTGCCGCCGATATTATCCATGGTGGTGCCGGGCGTCAGATCGCGTGGGCCGAAGCCGTTGGTGGCAAAGCCCCGGACCATGGTCGGGCCGCCGAAAAAGCTGTTCATCAGCGGCACCTGCTGACCGCCCCAGCCGGTGACATAGCCACCCTGAGCGCGCACCATGCCGACGAGGTCGCCCGTGAGTGATTGATAATAGCGCGCGTCTTCGCTGGTCCGCAGGAACTTCACTCGCCGCCGAGGCCGGCCAGATCCTGGCTGAGTTGCGACCTGAATCCACTGGTCGGGCTCTTGGCGTTATCGAGCGTACTGTAGGTCGAGGTGGAGCCAACGGCGGAGACCCAGGCCGGTCCGTTAGCGGCCGCCTGCTGGACTGCAAGGGAAGGGGTCAAGCCGGAATTGGTCGGGCCAAGCGAGATGTCCTGATTGTAGATCGAATAGCGCCATTGCACGCCGAGCTGCTCGGTGATTGGCGTGCCGAATTGCAGCGTCGAGCCATAGGTCGTGCTGTTGTAGGACTGGTAGCTGTTCGCCTCGCTCTGCCGGCCGAACAGCTCGATCCCGGCCGATACCTTGGTGCCAAGGAAATAAGGCTCCGATGCCGCGAGGTCGATGCCGCGGGCATATTGGCCATAGGTCACAGAGGCCTGAACGTTCTTTCCGGTCCCATAGAAATTGCGATCGCCCACCTTGACCTCGACCAGCGCGCCGTCAGTGCTCGAGTAGCCGCCGGAGATGTTGAACTCGCCGGTCGCCTGCTCCACGGTCTCGACATCGAGGACGACGCGATCGGGCGTCGAGCCGGGCCGATTGGTGATCTTGACGGTCTTGAAGTAGTTCAAGTTCTTCAACCGCCGCTCCGCGCGATCGATCAGCGTCTTGTTATAAGGATCGCCCTCGGCGATGTCGAACTCGCGCCGGATCACGTAGTCGCGGGTGTGCGTGTTGCCATGGATCTCGATACGCTCGACATAGGTGCGCGGGCCCTGGTCGATGACGAATGCGACGTCGATTCGTTGTGCGGCGGCATCGCGGGCGATGCGCGGCACAGCCTGCGCAAAGGGATAGCCGAGCTTGGCCATCTCGATGGCCAGCAGCTCGGTGCTCTTGTCAAGCGCATTGCCGTCAAACACCGCGCCGACGTGGGCGAGTGCGACGCCGCGCAGCTTTTGCGGATCGAGCCCGGGAATATTGCAGGCGACGCTGATATCTCCAAAGTGATACAACGGGCCTTCATCGATCGCGAAAGTGACTGCAAATCCCTTGGCCGCTGGATCGTATTCGGCCGTTGCCGAGCGGACGGTGGCATCGGCATAGCCCTTGCTGCGATAGTAGAGACGCAACTGCTGCTGGTCCTGCGCGATGCGGTCGGGATCGTAGACGTCGCCGCCGGTCAGAAAACTGAGCATATTGGTGGCCGACGTCTTGATCACGGCATTGAGCTGGCGTGCGCCGAAGGCCCGATTGCCGACAAAACTGATCCGGCGTACGGGCGTTTTGGTACCCTCTGTGATCACATAAACGAGATCGACGCGGCCGTTGCCGCGGTCGATGATCTCGGGCGCGACGCGGACATCGTCGCGTCCGACATGGCGGTAGGCTTCGATGATACGGCCGATGTCGCCCTGTACCGTTGAGCGCTGCAGGCTGCCGCGCGGCTTCGATTCGATCGCGGCGGCCAGATCGGCATCCTTGATCTTCCTGTTGCCCTCAAAGGCGACGCGGTCGAGGGTTGGAGCTTCCGTCACATGCACGGTCAGGCGATCGCCGGCGGGCTCGATCGAGACCTTCTCGAACAGACCCGTTGCGACCAGCGCCTTCAGGGCTTCATTGCGCGCGGCTTCATCAAGCCGGCCGTCTGGCCCTGGATGGAAGTAGGAGCGCACGGTATCGGCCTCGACCCGGCGGTTGCCTTCGACGATGATCGTCGCAGTCGGCACCGGCACGCTCTCTGCGGCAAGTGATGCGACCGCGTTCAACAGAACTGCAGTGGCGACAAGTGACAAGCCGGTCATGCGCGGCTTCGACGGCCGCCAACGCAGCGTGATGCGCTCGAGCTTCACTTCCCTTACGGTCTCCCATTGACCGGCGATATCGAATTGCCGGCGCCGGGCAAAAGGATGTCGCATCTGGGGTGAGTTGCAGGCCGGAATCGGCCGCCCGCCATAATTTAAGCGCGCTTATTTAACCTGCGCGTTCTCAGAATTGTCGCAATGGCCGCATCATGCTTTGCAGCACAAAGTCCGAGATGTTGGTGCGGTGATGCATCAACGCTCGCCAGGAGTGCCGGATGCGTTACGCAGTTCTCGTCGTAAGCTCCCTGTTGCTGATGCAATCGGCGCATGCGGAGAAGACGCCGGACATTGACCCGCGCGCCTCGCTCGCCGTGGTCCAGCAGTGGATTTACAATTATCGCGCCAAGCCGGATTCCGCCCATGTGCCGGCCGCGGTGCGCATTCTCTTCCATTCGCAAAGCTTCAAGGAGCCGGAAAATGCCGGCATCTATCTCGGCTTCATCGCCGGCGCGATCGGCTCCAATCCGGAAAAGGCCGAGCAACTGGTTGCGAGTTTCTTCCCCGTCGCGCCGGAAGATGAATGGGTGATCGTGCGCGCCGTTGCCTATTCCGGGCTGGCTGACTGGCGGAATATTCTGCGCAGGCTCGCGCCGCGCATGCCGGGGCGCAGGGTGATGATCGACAGCTACCTTTCCGGCAGGCTGCCGACACTCAACGATATTCCGCTCGAGGAGGCGACGCCCGGGATGATGGACAAGCTACGCGTCGCGTTCGCGCGCAATCCGTTCGCCAACGAGGAGAGGAAGCTGAACACGAAGCTGACCTTTGCCACCAATCAGGATCTCCTGGATACGCTGTGGGGATATTATTTTGCCACCGGCTCTCATGTTCCGATCCAGCGCATCATCGAGATGCTGCCGTGGAGCAGGAGCCGCGATACGGTCGACAAGCTCACCGTCGGCAGCATGGCGCGTTATACGCTGGCGAGCTATGCGATCCGCGACGCCAGCCTGCGTGAATTTCTTCGTAACGAACTGGCGCGGCAGAAGCCGCCCATCAAGGCGCCGCTCGCGGAGGTCGTCGACGCGGCCGATACGGTGGAGATCGCGGCACTGCGCAAGGATGCCCTTGGTGCCGTCGACGAACTCAAGGCCAAGGGATCCGATAGCCGGCGCAATCTGGACTTCTGGGGCCAGGTTGGCGTCGGCGCGCTTTCACTCGGATGCGTCTCGGCTGCGGCGCTCGGGCAGGTCGCTATTGGCATCCCCTGCGTGATCGGCGGCTCGGCCTCGCAGGGACTGTTGCAGTTCTGGGAAAAGCAACAGTGAGCCTCGTTCGGGCGTGGTGCTCTTTCTTGCTGCGGAATATCGCCGATCTGGGCCGGTAGCCATGTCAGCCTGATATCCCGCCCTGCAAAATCCGGGTTTGGCCTCACCTTGGTGCTTCCGCTAGAAAGTGGTGACGTCGCTTCTGGCGACAACGGTGGGCGTTTGCCCATTAACCGACAATAATAAAAGGAAGCGCCCAACCATGACCGTTGGACCACAACTGCCCGAGCGCGCGCTGCGCGCAAAGGGCGAACCGACCGCCCTCGATGGTCTGCTGGTTATCGATTTCACCCGTGTGGTCGCCGGTCCCGCCTGTACGCAGACGCTTGCCGACTTCGGCGCCGAGGTCATCAAGATCGAAAACCCGGATGGCGGCGACGACACGCGCGCCTATGAACATGCGGAAATCGGCGGCGAGAGCGCGGCGTATCTCAGCCTCAACCGCAACAAGCGTGGTATTGCGCTCGACTTCACCAATCTCGCCGCACGCGAGGTGGTGCGCGAGCTCATCGCCAAGGCGGATGTCGTGGTGGAGAATTTTTCCGGCGGCGTGATGAAGAAGTTCGGCCTCGACTATGCTTCGGTCGCGCCGAGCAATCCGCGGCTGATCTATTGCTCGATCTCGGCCTATGGCCGCAAAGGCGAACTCGCCTTGCGGCCGGGGTTCGATCCGATCACGCAGGCCGAAAGCGGCTTCATGTCGCTGAACGGTTTTCCCGACGGCGAGCCGGTAAGGACCGGGCCGCCGATCGTCGACATGGCAACCGGCATGTCGGCCTGCAATGCGATCCTGCTTGCATTGCTGGCACGCGACCGGCTTGGCCGCGGCCAGCATGTCGAGATCGCGCTGATCGACATGGCGGTAGCCATGACTGGATTTTATGGTATGGCCTATCTGATCAGCGGCCAGAATCCCGGTCGCTTCGGCAATTCGCCGAACGGTTCGCCAACGGTCGGTCTCTACCAGGCCGCCGATGGTCCGCTCTACATGGCCTGCGCCAACGATCGGCTGTACCGCCGCCTCGTCACCGAAGTGTTCGACCGGCCGGATCTCATCACCCATCCCGATTTTGCACACCGCAAGGACCGAACCGCAAACAAGGAGAAGCTGCGCGCGATCATTGCCGGCATCTTTGCCACCGACCGGCTCGAAAACTGGATGGCGAAGATGAAGAAGGCCAATATTCCCGTCGGCTATCTGCGCACGGTCGAGCAGGGGTTCAATGCGCCGGAAGTGCGCGACCGCGATCGCCTCAGCAGGATTCCGCATCCGACCGCGGGCTTCGTTCCCAATATCGAGACGCCGATCGGGATGAGCGTTACGCCGACGGTCGATCCAGTCGCCGCGCCGCTGCTTGGCCAGCACACGAGGGAGGTGCTGCGCGACACGCTCGGCTATGACGACGGCCGTATCGCGGCGCTGAAGGAAGCTGGAGCGTTCGGGAAGACGGGGAATACGGACTGAGCGGACCATCGTCTGGCGGATCGGTCTGGGCACGCTCCGCCGGCGATCTCTATTCTTTTACCGGTCTCGGCTCCGCAAACCAGCCAAGCTATAGCTTCAGTTCGGCTTGCTGTGGAGTTTGTTGTTTGGCCTCTCGTCCGCTTCCTTGTGCTCGGCCCGATCGATCTCGAGACGCGCCATCCGGAGTATCAAGGTGGCCGTGGTCAGACCGAGGCGTTCGGCCTCTTGGGCTGCGGTTTCAACCTTCTTCGCCAAGCCGTCGCGTTTGCCTGGATATGCCATAAATTCTTCCTCTCTTAATAAGTGGATTAACAATCCAAGTTGTGTTGCGGAGCTGCAGTAGATAGCTCGGAGCTCCATCGAGCGAAACGATCAGTTTCGCGCCATATTGGCGGGTGGCTGGGTCGCGATTGCATAGACCGCACCGCCTTCGAGCGCTTCCGATTGGTGGACCGTGCCGGCCGGGAGGAAGATGGTGTCACCGGCGCTGACGATGCGCTGACCGCCATCCCAGGTGAAATTGAGCCTGCCGCTGATGATCATCAGGATCTCGTCGACCGGATGGGTGTGGAAGCTATGGACCTTGCCCGCAACGTCATGCTGCAGTTCGATCGAGCCCTGCTCCGGAAGCAGGTTGAGGATCGCCGGATCGATCGCGAATTCGGTCTTCTGACCTGTCACAATCCTGGTCATGCCGCTTGCTCCGTGTTGCCAGTGTGAGCCGACTTGTTCTGCGCGAGCTTGGCGAAGGGGCAGCCCCCGACAGAATGGTTGTCGTCTTGCAGGAAATATTGCTGGTACTCGCGCCCGTCGGTCGCGCCGTAGCGTCCGAGCAGAGGCGAGGGACTTGTGCTGTCGTAGGGAATGAGCCGCTTGCGCACTTCCGCGAATGCCGCATTGGCCGCTTTTTCCGTTCCCAGGATCTTCTCGAACACCCATCGCGGCTGGAAGGTCAGCATGAACGCGCTGGAGCGGCGGCTCTGGCGCATCACATGCGCGGGCGTGGTGCACACCACGAAGATCGGTTCGCCGGCGAAGGAGAATTCCCACATCGGATCGTCCAACTGTTCGGGGATGTCGGTTGGCCAGGGAGACTTGTCCAGCCGCGCAAGCTGGTCGAGCGTCGACCACATCTTGCGATAATAGGCGTCAAGCGTTTGTACCGGGCGCGGCCGCGTAAACATGATCAGTGAAGTGTTGGGGCCGAACGAGCGGGCCTCCGAGGCATAATGCGCTAGCTGTTCTCCGAGCACTTCGACATCGTAGGGATCGAGGAACAGGTAGCGGAGCTGATCCTGGCGATAACCGGCTACGCCGAACACGCAGGGGAACGGCCTCGCTTCGCTGCTCATCTGGGCATCGAACTCGGCGAACATCACGCTTTGCCAGCTACTCACCGCGAATTTCGACGCGACCTCTCCTCGTCTCAAGAACAAACGCTCCATAACGCCCCCTATACGGTTAACGCGACTACTGAACTATCAGTTTGCTTCTCATCAACAGCGGTCCGGCAATTCCGGGCAGCGACATGAGCAGCAGAATTGCGATCAAGGTGCCGTAGCCGGCGTCACCGATCGCACCTGCACCGTGTGCGGTATCGGTTCCGGCGAACTGGCTCGCGACAAGCATGGCGAACCCGATGATCGGTTGCGCGATGCCGGCAAAGATCCCGGCCGCCGTCGTATTTACGGATGCACCGACCCCGATGAGATCGGCGGTGTAAAGCCGCTTGGTGCATTTGAGCACGAGGGGGACTGTCCCGCCGGCGACCAGGCCGAGCGTGGTGAACACCACGGTAACGTAAACAAGACCGAATGCCTTGGCGGCCGGCGGCAGCAGCATCGCGATGAGGATCATGCGCAGCACGCAAATCCGGATCAGTGCTGTGTCGAGTGCCGCCGCGCGGTCAGCCGCGTGACCGAGGAAGATGGAGCCGATGGCGTTGCCGACCATGAAGGCAAGTAGCGGCGTTCCGGCGGCGGTCGGCGAGATGTTGAAAAAGTGCGCCACCATCGGAATGCCCCATACGCCCGACAGCGTCGTCACCACTGCGAAGTGGGACGCAAAGGTCATGGCGCATCCCCAATTAGCCACATGCGACAACGATTGCCGCGCGGCGCCGATGACGCTCTTCAGCGTCTTGTTGCTGGATGACACCGGATTTGGCCTCAGTGCAAACTTGGCGGCAACCAGATTGGCGAGGCCGATCGCGGCGATGAACAGAAAGCAGGCGCGCCACCCGAAGCCCGTCACGGCGGCTGCAAGCGGCGTCGTGGCGATCACGCCTCCGACATAGCCTGATACCTGCGAGATGCCCGACATGATGCCGAACCGCTCGTCGGAGAAATTCTGCGCGACCAGCTTCAACAGCGCGGTGAACACCAGCGCATCGCCGCAGGCGACGATCAGGCGCGCGGCGAAGACATCAAGCAGGTTCGGTGCCAGCGCAAAGGCTGCACTGCCCAGCGACGAAGCGACCATGCTGGCCAGCACCACGCGCTTGACGCCGTAACGGTCGACCAGAAGGCCGGCCGGAATCTGCATCAGCGTGTAGCCCCAGAAGTAGCCGGAGGCGAGCATCGCGACGCCGGCGGCATCGGTGCCGAAGTCATGCATCAGGCTCAGATTGACCGATTGCGGCGAGACGCGCTGCAGGAAGGCGATGGCGTAGGCGACAGCTACCGTCGCCCAGGCCCAATAGGCGCGGTCACCGAGCCGAGAGGCCGTCTGGGCGTATGCGGTCTGCTGACCCAGCATCGACATCACACCCTCGCATATCCAACCGAGAATAACGCGTCCGCTGAATCCGGAATCGTGCGGGACATCGCCGCATCGACCAGTGATGCGGTGCCACGGTAAGCCTGCCGGTGGTGCTTAATGTGGCCGTAGGCGCCGCGCATGATCATTTCCGGCACCTCGAGTGGTTTGCCGGGATAGAGCGTTGCGCACATCTCGACGCAGGCTGCCTGCAGCGCGGAATCCCTGATGTCGTCGAGCAGCGAGGGTGTCACTTTCTCGCAGATCTTGGCATTGGCCGCCCAGACGATTGGATTGCGTGTCCGCCATCCGTAGAACAGGCCGCCAATCCCCTTTGCGGCAGAGCTTGCGCGCGTCAGCACTTCCTGGGTGAAGAAGCCGTACAGACCGCGCCCCTGATGGGCCGGAAGTACCTCGGTGCCGCTGCGATACACCGCAGGTCCGCATGACATCTGCAGCATGCGATAGACGGAAAAGGCCGCCAGTCCCAAGCTGTCAAACACAAGGATGAGGCTATACTTGCCGTCGAAGGGGGAGGAGCTTGCTGTCCAGTGCGGTTCGGTCGCCTTCCAGTTTACGGCGATGATGCCATTCATGGCATCCATCAGCGGCTGGCGGTCGGAAGCTCCGATGCAGGACGCATCCGGAAAACTGTAGACTGCATAACCGGTCCAGGGCGAGCTGATCGCCTGGTATTGGCTGCCGAGCTTTCGCACCATGGCAGAACTCCACTGTCCATAGACAGCTATACAGGCGAGGCTCGAATGGCTTAAAGGACAATATGCCCTCGAAATCTGCCAAATCCCGACGGCCCCCCCCGCGCCCGCAGGCCGCGATGCGGCGGATTGCGATTGTCGCTTTCCCCGGCGTGACGCTGCTCGACATGTCCGGACCGGCGCAGGTGTTCGCCGAATTGGAGGCGATCGAATTACCGGGCCCCGGATATTCGCTTTCCTATCTGTCCACCTCGGGCGGACTGGTTTCGACGGATGTGGGGATGATGATCGACACGGCTCCGATCAGCAGCGTGCGACCGCACCAGATCGACACGCTGGTGATTCCGGGCGGCCCCGGCATTTGGGAGATCCGCAAGGACGCTCGCCTGATGAAATGGATTTCGCAGGCGCTCCCGCAGGTACGCCGGATCGCCTCGGTCTGTCTCGGAGCTTTCGCGCTCGCCTGGACCGGTGTGCTGGACGGCAAGCGCGCTGCGACGCACTGGCGCTATTGCCCGCGGCTGCAGGACACCTTTCCAAATGTCCGCGTCGAACCCAATGCGATCTTCGTCAAGGATGGGCATGTCTGGTCATCGGCTGGCGTCAGCGCCGGCATCGACCTCGCGCTCGCCATGATCGAAGAGGATTTCGGCCATACGATTGCGCTCGACGTCGCCCGGCGACTGGTGGTGTTCCTGAAGCGGCCGGGCGGTCAGAGCCAATTCTCGACAGTGCTTGCGGCGCAGGCTTCCGACGTCGAAGGGCGCTTCAGCGCGCTGCACGCCTGGATCATCGAAAACATCGCCAGCGATCTCCGGGTAGAGACGTTGGCCGCGAAGGCCGGCATGACGCCGCGCACCTTCGCACGCACCTATGCCAGCCGCACCGGCATGACCCCGGCAAGCGGCGTCGAGGCCCTCCGCGTCGAAACCGCCCGGCTGCTGCTGGAGAGCCGGCAGATACACGGTGTCGTGGAGGTCGCAAAACGTGCCGGCTTCGGTGACGACGAGCGGATGCGGCGCGCCTTCCTGAGGCATCTCGGCGTATCGCCGACCGAATATAGAAACCGCTTTTCGGGCGGTTGAGCGCTGGAGTTCTTTGCTGTCGGCAGACGGGTCGTCGTAAGCGAATGGCAGCCTTTCGTTCGCGTCCGGGGTTTATCCCTTCAAGGCGGTAGCTTTTGCCGCTCATCTGCGGCTAATGTGCCGGCCAAAACGGGAGAGAAACCACCATGAATGACGGGACCTCCATCCGGCCGACGCGCAATGTCGAACTCGGGGCCAGCGGCGAAGAATACCAGAACCTGCACGAATTTGTCCGCAAAGCCCGCGCCAGGCTGAACCAGAATGCCTGGGATTACATCGTCGGCGCCGCTGAGACCGAGACCACGCTGCGGCGCAACCGGATGTCGCTGGATGAGATCGCGTTCCGGCCGCGCGTGCTGCGTAATGTCGTTCACGTCGATGCTTCGACGGAGGTGTTCGGGCGCAAATTGCGATTGCCGGTCATGCTTGCGCCGGTCGGTGCGCTCGAGATCTTCGATCCTGCGGCGGGAGCGGCGGTCGCCCGCGGTGCCGGCGCATTCGGCGCGGCGCACATGCTGAGCTCGGTGTCCGAGCCCGGGCTCGAGAATACCGCGAAGGCCGCGCCCGACGCGCTGCGCATTTTCCAGCTCTATGTCCGCGGGGATGATGCCTTCGTGGAGGACGTCGTCAGCCGCAGTGTTGCCAACGGCTATTCCGCGTTCTGCCTCACCGTCGACACCGCCCATTACAGCCGTCGCGAGCGCGACATTGCCAAGCGGTACGTCCGGGAAAGCCGTATTCGCGCCACCGGCGGCGACTTCCAGAAAGGGCTGGAATGGCGAACAGTGAAGTTGATCAAGGACAAGTTCAGGATCCCGCTGGTCGTCAAGGGGATCGCTACCGCGGAGGACGCAGTCATCGCACTCGATCACGGCGTTGACTGGATTTACGTGTCCAACCATGGAGGCCGTCAGCTCGATCACGGCCGCGGTGCGATGCACGTCCTGCCGGAAATCGTCGAGGCGGTGAGGGGGCGCGCCAAGATCATGGTGGATGGCTCGTTCTGCCGCGGCACTGACATCGTGAAGGCGATCGCCTTGGGCGCCGATCTCGTCGGCATCGGTCGCCTGCAATGCTGGGCGCTGGCCGCCGATGGCGAGAGGGGCGTCGCCCGCATGCTGGAATTGCTGGAAGACGAGGTGATCCGCTGCCTCGGCCTGCTCGGCGTGACCAGCTTCGCCGAACTCGACAAGTCCTACCTGCATCCGGCGACGGCGACCAACCCGCCGGGCGTGTTCAGCGCGTTTCCGCTGTTGGACATTGACCCGTATCGCTATTAGCGGCAGCGATTTCCCATCGACGAAGGGACGAGGGAACGCGAAGGCGCCTGTCGCGTTATCGCAACCATCGCCGCCGCATCCGAGAAGCGGGAAACGAGAATGCCGGAATGGTCGACGCGAATGGCAGATAACCCGTTCGCAGATTTCTCTCTCGAACGAGCCATTGCGCTCCGCTGGGCGCTGCGGGACATCCAGGCTCGCCGCCTGAAGATATCCCCTGTCAGCGACGAGGACCTGCGTGTCCTGAGCGAGCTCGGTCTGGTCGAGCTACAGGACGAGAGTCCCGTTCTGACCCAGGCCGGCATGGCGGTGCTGAGCGGCTGATGCAAGCTTGTGCCCGCAGCCTACCGTTTAGCGGGCCTGCAGGAAGCTCTCGCCGGAGTCGCACGGCGTGCAGCGATAGGTCAGCACGTCGTAAACCTGATCTCGCGGCTCGATCGAAGCGAGGCGCATCTGCGCGCCGCACTTCATGCATGGCATTTCGATGCCGGTCTTGAATCGCGTGCAGGTCGGCGTTGGCCGGAATGTGCGCAGCATTGAATCCCCTCTCGCCCAAAGAGACGCAACGCCACTGACCTGTGGGCGAACAACCCACCGAATCACTGTGCCACATTGCTGCCACCATTGGAATCCGCGCAAGGTGGATGCGGCCAGAAAATATTTATCGAGGGAGGTGCCGATAGCCGTAGCTGATCGGTGCACTCAACGCCGCCGTGCTACCGCGACGCCGAACAGGAATGCGACGCACAGGCTCGTTAGCGGCGCTTCGCGGGTGATCGCACTGATCGTGGAAAGCGTGCCGCCGGGTTGACGCGAGGTCTTGATCGCGTCGCTGAGCCGGTCGATCGCAGCCCGAAGTCCATCGGACACTTCCGTGATCGTGCGCGATACATCGGTTGCGGTATCGATCGCGCGTTCGCCAAGGCTGGGCTGCAGCGGGGATTCGGGTGTTTCGAAGTTCACGGCTCGAACCTCACGAGATCTGGTCTGGCTGCGCACACTGCGCCGAAGGGTCATCTTCGGCCGCTAGTCCACCAAATGCATCAGCGGCCAATTTGTTCCACCTGCGGACAGTCCGTTCGCTCTGGCGGGCGCGGAACCTCGGAGCCCGGGAGGATTTGTTCATCAGGCCAGACGCATTCGATGGAGAAGAGTCCTTGATCGGAAATCGTTCGGACCGGAACGGCGGGGCGCCGCTCTTGGTAGCACTGGCGGTAGCAGCAGCCGGCGTGCTCGGCATATTGGTGGTCGATCACGGTCCATGGAGCAAGCCGAAGGTACAGCCGGCTGCGACGGCCAATTACTCCACAACAGGGGAAGCTGCGCGAGCGGCCGGCGCCACGGTCATGCCGACGGAGCCGAAGCCGCCGATCGAGCCTGCTCCGCCCGGACCGCGGCCCGCGCACCCTGCCAACTCTACAGTCCCGCAATGAGCCTCGAGGCTGGTTTCGCTTTCCGCGGTCATGCAGGAAGTACGCTCCAGAAACATTGACGCGTCGGGCAAATCAGGAGCATAAGGACATCATCGTCGAGTTAGTGAATGCCCGCAGCGGAAATAACGCTGCGGGCATTTTGTTGTCGCGGCATGTGACCACCGATGATGCGCAGCCGGATCGCTGACTTTGTGCCACGTCAACTCGGACATTGACACGTCGGGCAAATCAGAGGCATAAGGACATCATCGCAGACATTGTGAAGCCCGCGCGGAGAAATCCGCCGCGGGCTTTTTCTTTTCCGTTTTTCGAATCGGACGACGGCCGCGCGTCACGACGCCACATCTGTATGCCCGACGCCGCGCGTCGCAACCGCGCCGTCCGTCGTCCGAACCACTTTCACCATCGATCAGCCGGCGCGCGCGAACGCGCCGGCCCGCGGCGCGGCGCCAACGTGCCGCCGCCGCATGCGGTCCCCGACAGTCAAGGGGATAAGGTTCGCGCCGAAATGATCGCTGTCTCCGAGCGATCTGCCGCAAATTCAATATGCCGTCGCACGCAAGCGAAGCGATACGAACCACCCGATCTGCATGAGACTTAAGTGGCAAAAACCCTTACCGAGATCCGCTCGCAGGCCCGCAGTCATACCAGGACGGCGCTGAACGTCCTGGTGGGCATCATGCGCAGCAAAGATGCGACCCCGGCCGCACGCGTCTCCGCCGCCAACGCCATTCTCGACCGCGGCTGGGGCAAGGCCCCGCAGGCGATCGAGAACGGCGGCGACGGCCAGCTAGAACTCGTCCACCGAATAGAGCGCGTCATTGTCCATCCTGAAAATTCCAACAGCGAAAGCATTTGAGCCGCTTCTGCAGCCGGGGCGATACAAGGGAGCATTCGGCGGTAGAGGCTCGGGAAAATCCCATTTCTTTGGAGAGCTTCTTGTCGAGACCTGCCAGGCCGAGCGCGGCACGCTCGCGGTCTGCATCCGCGAGGCGCAGCGGACATTGGCGCAATCCTCAAAGCGCCTGATCGAAAGCAAGATCGCCTCGCTCGGCATCGGCAACGGCTTCAAGCTGTTCGCCGACAAGATCGAGACGCCGGGCGACGGCATCATCATCTTCCGCGGCCTTCAGGATCACACGGCGGACTCGATCAAATCACTGGAAGGCTTTCGTATCGCCTGGGTCGACGAGGCGCAGTCATTGAGCGCACGCAGCCTCGCGCTGTTGCGTCCGACCATTCGCGCCGAAGGCTCCGAATTGTGGGCGAGCTGGAATCCGCGGCGTAAGACCGACGCGATTGACGATTTCCTGCGCGGGCGAAAGCCGCCGGGCGCGATCGTCGTGCACGCGAACTGGCGCGATAATCCCTGGTTTCCGGCCGTGCTCGAGGAAGAGCGGCGGACCGACTTGTCGCTCTATCCCGATCGCTATGATCACATCTGGGAGGGAGACTACGTGCGAGCGTTCGAAGGCGCCTATTTTGCCGAGATGCTGACGCAGGCGCGGAAAGAGGGACGCATCGGAAAGGTCTCCGCCGATCCGCTGCTGCCCTTGCGCGCCTTCATCGATATCGGTGGCTCCGGCGCGACCGCCGATGCATTCACGATCTGGGTGACGCAATGGGTGGGAGCTGAAATTCGCATCCTGGACTATTACGAGAGCGTCGGCCAGGTGTTGGCCTTTCACGTCAACTGGCTGCGCTCGCGCGGCTATCGGCTGTATCAGCCGCAGGCTCCCTGGGCGTGGCCGCACACCCTGTACTGGCGTAAAACCATGGGGTGATGCTGGAAGCGAGCTGGCGGAATGGGGGCCCGCGGGAGGTTAGACCCTGCAGGTCCGCGAGAAGTTCCGAATAAGCCCGGTGGCCGTTCTGGCCGCCGGGCTTATTTTGATTCCAGGCGGCAGTTCGTTCACGACGGGATGCGGTGAGGCGTCTTGATCCCTGGTGTTCAAGGGATAAACTGCCGACAGTCTTGGCCACTTTGGGATCAGAAAGGCCGAGCGGGAAAACGCCAATGGCAACGGCCGGCCGCAGGCCCGATGGAAGCTCGCCTATCGAGCGGCAAGCAGAAGACTATGTGGCCATGGTCGCGCGCGCCAGGGCCCTCATTCCGGCACTTCGCGAGCGGGCGGCACGGACCGAGGAATTACGGCGTCTGCCGGCGGAGACCGAGTACGACCTGCATAACGCCGGCCTGTTCCGGATTCTGCAGCCGAGGCGCGTCGGCGGCGCGGAGCTCGACTATGTCGCGCTGATCGATTGTGCCGATGCGCTGGGGCAGGGCGATGCTTCCGCAGCGTGGAATTTCGCCAATCTTGCGAGCCACCACTGGATGCTTGGGATGTTCGATCCACAGGCGCAGGATGTGGTCTGGAGCAAGGAACTGAATACCCTGATTGCGTCCTCCTTCATATTCCCCGCCGGCCGGGCGCGGAAGGTCGACGGCGGCTACGTGTTGACCGGATGCTGGCCGTTCTCGTCGGGTGTCGAATCCTGCGAATGGAATATGCTTGGCAGCGTGGTCTCCTCCGATGACGAGGCCGATGGAGTCGAATATCGGATTTTCCTGCTCAACCGGCGAGACTACAGGATCAAGGACATCTGGAACGCGACCGGCCTGCGTGGGACCGGATCGAACGAGGTCGAGGTTGAGGGAGCCTTTGTCGCAAATGCGATGTCGATCGCGGTGAGCGATCTCACGGGCGGGCCGACGCCTGGCAGTTCGGTCAATCCGAACCCGCTCTACGCGCTGCCGGTGTTCGCGCTGTTTCCATATGTCCTGTCAGGCGTCGCCCTCGGCAATGCACAGGCTTGTCTCGACGACTATGTCGAGATCGCGCGCCACCGCGTTTCGACCTCCAATCGCGCCAAGCTTGGCGACATGCAGAGCACACAGATCAAGATCGCGGAGGCTTCCGCCAAGATCGACGCGGCGCGCCTGATCATGCGATCGAACTGCATCGGCGCGATGGCGGACGCACGGAGCGGCCATATCCCCGCTATCGCCGCCAAGACCAGGCTGCGGCGCGATGGTGCTTTCTCGGTCAATCTCTGCAGCGAGGCGGTGTCGCTGCTGTTTGCCGCGAGCGGGGCGCGCAGCCTTTTCACGGCAGGTACGTTGCA
Source organism: Bradyrhizobium sp. 31Argb (assembly GCF_043638955.1). NCBI lineage: Bacteria > Pseudomonadati > Pseudomonadota > Alphaproteobacteria > Hyphomicrobiales > Nitrobacteraceae > Bradyrhizobium > Bradyrhizobium sp. 31Argb. The sequence goes on from NZ_JBEGDB010000007.1 coordinate 50,814, forward strand.
GCGGCAGTTCCGCGACGCCCATGCGGTCAATTCACACCTTGCCTTCAATTTCGACGCGGCGGGGACCAACTATGGACGTGTGGCGCTGGGCTTGCCGTCCGAAAATCTGACGCTCTGAGGTTCACCGGATGTCTGATGTACCCAAGCATCCGGCCGATCCGGCCAATGAATTTGCCAGCGGCAACTCACCGATCGATCCTCGGGATTTACGCAGTGCGCTGGGCACATTCGCAACCGGCGTCACGATCGTCACGGCAATGGCCGCGGATGGCAGGCCATATGGCGTCACCTGCAACTCCTTTGCGTCAGTATCGCTCAATCCGCCGCTGGTGTTGTGGAGCCTTGGCCTGTTCTCGCAGGGCCTGCCCATCTTCCAGAATGCGAGCCACTTCACGGTCAACGTGCTCGGTGCGCCCCAGCAGGCATTGGCGTCGCAATTTGCAAAATCCTCAAACGATAAATTCGCCGGGGTGAGCTGGACGCCTGGACTGGGCAATGCGCCCGTCATCGCCGACAGCGTCGCCAACTTTCAGTGTCGTGCCGTCAATCGCTACTATGGCGGCGATCACGTCATATTCTTGGGTGCGGTTGAGGCCTATTCCTACAACCGGCAGGAGCCCTTGCTGTTTGCGCTCGGGACGTTCGGTCGCTTTCTCGCGGACGAGGGCGGCAAATAGACCCGGATAGCCCCGGGTGACGAGGCCTCGGGTGCACGGCAGCGCTTCACCAAATCGACGCAGTCACTTTGGAAGCTGAAGCTGAAATTACTTAAGTTTGTCGTAGAGTTGCCGGATGTGTCGCACGTGCCGTCCAGGTGGCAGATACAGGCGAGAGCTACTTGGGCGAGACAGGAGAGGGGCTCCGGACGGCTGGCTTCCCACGTCAGGATCGGAGCGTTACACTCACATCAACGTATGAAACCGCTTTCCAGTTGAAAAGCCGGTCTTGGTTGACTACGGAAGAACTACGTCCCAGGCAGTTTTTGCTTTCGGAGTTGTAACGAGCGTGCCCCAGGATAAAACGGGCGAGACTCGCGGATTTTCGACCAGCAAATTGTCGGTTCTCCGCAAGCATCCATACTTTGTCGATCTCGAACCCGAGGCGTTCGAGCAGCTTTGTCGTTACGCCAAGCACACGACGCTGAAGCGCGGAGCTGCGATCTTCTCGAAGGGAGATCCGGGTACAAGCCTGTTTGCCGTAATATCGGGCACGGTGAAAATCAGCATCTCATCGCCCGATGGCCGCAATGCGATTCTGAACTTGATCGAGGCCGGAGAAATCTTCGGCGAGATCGCTGTGCTCGATTCGGGGGTGCGGACAGCCGACGCCACCGCGAACAGCAATTGCGAACTTTTCATCATCGATAAGCGCGAATTCATTCCCTTCGTCCGGAGCCAGCCGGCGCTAGCGATGAAGTTCATCGAGCTCCTGTGCGTACGGCTACGCTGGACCAGCGATCAAGTCGAACAGGTCATCCTTCAAGACCTTCCAGGTCGGGTCGCCAGCGCTTTGCTTCGCCTTACTGAAAAGCACAAGCCTGAGCCGCAAGGTCGTGTCATAGCCATCACCCAGCAAGAGATCAGCGAGATGGTCGGCATGACCCGTGAAAGCATCAACAAGCAGCTTCGGGTTTGGGCCACGCGTGGCTGGGTGCGGCTCGAGCACGGCGCGATCGTGGTGTTGAAGCCGGAAGAACTACAGACGCTGGTCGATTCTGGATCGGAAAACGGCAGCGAATAGCATCGCTCCGTGACATCTTTCACAACGCGGTGAGTTCGTCGGGCCTGTGAAGCTGCTCACAGGGTGGTGGCGCGCGTTGCGGTAACCCCGGGTCAGGGACCGCAATGTGGAGAGATCCATGCACGACTCATTCGACCAGCCCCCTGACGACGACCAGAGCATCTATCAAAGCTGGAGCATCAAGCTCATTGCTTTGCCGTTGCTCATCGTCATCGCCCTGATCGGCATGGTGGTTAGTCATCCATCGGCCATGAATTGGGTTTCGGACACGGCGCAGGCCGAGCCTGTCGGCCCAGACTTCGTCGGCCCAGACATCATACCGGACGCTCCGCGACCGACACGACTTGCTCTCCCGGCGAGTCGAGTCCGCACGCTCCCCGGCGATTGATGTCGCTGCTTGGCGGAACCCGACTTGGCCCCGCTGGACGGCTTATGCCCTGTTTCGCACGCAAATTCCCGACAATCCCCCTCGGCGGCACCGGAATTTGATGTTACCTATTTGACATGAACGAGCGCGCCAAGATCGACATTCGCCATTCAACCTGTCCGCACGATTGCCCGTCGGCGTGTGCGCTCGACATCGAGGTGATCGAGGGCCGCGCGATTGGCCGGGTCCGCGGTTCAAAGTTGCAGACCTATACGGCAGGTGTCGTCTGCGCCAAGGTTGCGCGTTATGCCGAGCGTATCCATCATCCCGAGCGGCTGCTCCACCCGATGCGGCGAACCGGGCCGAAGGGCTCGGGCCAGTTTGACCGGATTTCCTGGGACGAGGCGCTCGACGAGATCGTCGCTCGCTTCAATGCGGCCGAACGCCAATTCGGAGCCGAGTCGATCTGGCCCTATTACTACGCCGGCACCATGGGGCTCGTGATGCGTGATGGCATCAATCGCCTGGCGCATGTCAAGAAATACTCCCGCTTCTATTCTACGATTTGCGCGAATATCGCGCGCGTCGGATTTTCGGTCGGCACAGGCAAGATCGCTGGCGTCGATCCGCGTGAAATGGGCGTCTCTGACCTCGTCGTGATCTGGGGAACCAACCCGGTGAACACCCAGGTCAACGTCATGACACACGCGATGCGCGCTCGGAAGGGCCGGGGCGCCAAGATTGCCGCGATCGATATCTACAACAATGACACGGTGAAACAGGCTGACGTGAAGATCATCCTGCGCCCCGGCACGGACGCCGCTTTCGCCTGCGGCGTCATGCATGTGCTGTTTCGCGAAGGGTATGCGGATCGCGCGTACATGGATCGCTATACGGACTGCCCGGATGAACTGGAGGCACATCTCGCCACCAGGACGCCCGAATGGGCTTCGTCGATATCAGGCGTGCCGGTGCAGGAGATCGAGGCTTTCGCCCGCCTGGTCGGCCAGACCAAACGCTCGTTCTTCCGCTTGGGCTACGGCTTCACACGAAGCCGAAATGGTGCGGCGCAAATGCACGCGGCGCTCTGCATCCCGGCGGTGACCGGTGCCTGGCAATATGAAGGTGGCGGTGCATTTTTCAACAATGCCGCGATCTGGAAATTCAACGAGTCTGTCATCGAGGGACATGATGCGATCGACCGCACTACACGTTGGCTCGATCAATCGAGGATTGGACGTATCCTGACCGGCGACGCCGAGGCCTTGAAGGGCGGACCGCCGGTCAAGGCGATGCTGATCCAGAACACCAATCCGGTGACGGTGGCGCCGGAGCAGACCTTGGTGCGCGAAGGGTTTGCTCGAGAGGATCTGTTCGTGGCGGTCCATGAGCAGTTCATGACCGAGACCGCAGCCATGGCCGATATCGTCCTGCCCGCGACAATGTTCATGGAGCACGACGATCTCTATTACGGCGGCGGTCACCAGCACATTTCAGTTGGGCCCAAGCTGATCGAGCCCCCGGCCGAATGCCGCAGCAACCATCAAGTGATTCAGGCACTCGGGCGCCGCCTCAATGCAGTCCATCCCGGCTTTGAGATGTCGCCGCGTGAATTGATCGACGTGACGCTGAAGAAGAGCGGCCATGGCGATATCGAGAGGCTGGAGGCGGATCTGTGGCGTGACATCCAGCCGGATTTCCGGACCTCGCACTACCTCGACGGCTTTGCACACGCGGACAAGAAGTTCCACTTCAAAGCCGATTGGGCGCATCCACCTTTCGGGATCGCGGGTCTGGGGCCGTGGGATCAGATGCCGTCGCTACCCGACCATTGGACCATTATTGAAGAGGCCGACGAGCAGCATCCGTTCCGGCTGGCGACCTCGCCGTCACGGAGCTATCTCAACACCAGTTTCAATGAGACGGCGGGATCCCAGGCACGCGAGGGTAGGCCGACGGTGATGATCCATCCGGACGACGCGGCGGGCCTTTCGATTGCCGACGGCGATGCGGTGACGCTCGGCAACATGCGCGGCGAAACGACGCTAACGGCAAAGCTGTTTGACGGCGTGCGTCGCGGCGTGCTGATCGCCGAATCCATCCACCCAAATAAGGCCCATATCGGTGGCCGCGGCATCAATACGCTGACGGGCGCCGAGACGGTCGCCCCTGTCGGCGGCGCCGCGTTCCACGACAACAAGGTTTGGGTCCGGAAGGCTCGGGTCTCAGCCTAAATCGCTCTTGCAGTCGGCCGCCACCTGCCGCAAATGGTTGCCGGAAACGGCAAGAAAAGGCAGGCCAGATGACCGAGAGCAGCAGCGTGATCCTGGAGAAGCGGGGCCAGGCGTTCTGGATCACGATCAACCGGCCGGACAAGCGCAATGCGCTCAATGGTGACGTGATCGCGGGCATCGCAAGAGGTTATCGCGACGCTCACGATGACAGCGAGGTCCGCATCATCGTGCTGACGGGAGCGGGCGACAAGGCCTTTTGCGCCGGTGCCGACCTGCAGAACAGCGGCGCCGCCTTCGCGATGGACTATTCCAAGCCGAATGTCGACTACGCTGATCTGTTACGGCTCTCGCAAAATTCGACCAAACCCGCGATCGCGCGCGTGGGTGGCGTGTGCATGGCCGGCGGCATGGGCCTGCTATGTATGACCGATATGGCCGTGGCCGCCGACCACGTGATCTTCGGCCTTCCGGAGGTAAAGGTCGGCGTCTTCCCGATGCAGGTGATGAGCCTTTTGCAGTCGATGGCGCCGCCACGCCTTGTCAGCGAATGGGCGCTGACCGGCGAGCCTTTTGACGCCAAGGCCGCGCAGGCCGCGGGGCTGCTGAACTATGTGGTGCCGGCCGCCGAGCTTGATATGAAGGTCGAGTGGTTGATCAATCGCATCGTCGACAAGTCGCCGACCGCGATCCGGCGCGGCAAATATGCCATGCGCGCGATCGCCTCGATGTCATTCGACGAGAGCATCGCCTATACCGAGAGCCAGATCGCGCTATTGGCGATGACCGAGGATGCCAAGGAAGGCCTCAAGGCGTTCAGCGAGAAGCGCAAACCATCCTGGCCCGGGCGATAAGGCCGATCCAGGATAAGGAAATCTGCGCTCGTCGCGCCTACTGCGACTATCCCGGATTCGCCTTGAGTCCGGCTGCTTCGATGCCGGCGATCGCGCAGATCTCGTCATTATCCGATGTGTCGCCGCTGACGCCAACGGCACCAAGCAGCGTGGTGCCATCCAGAACGAGTACGCCGCCGGGCACCGGCACGAGGCGACCCTGCGCCAGCGCATTCACGGCGCCGATGAAATAGGCCTGCTCCTGCGCGCGCTGAAACAACGCCCGTGACCCCATGCCGAGCGCCAGCGCCCCATAGGCTTTACCATGCGCGATTTCGGCGCGCATCAGGCTGGTCCCATCCTGCGCGGCAGTCAGTTTGACCGCGCCGCGCGCATCGAGAATGGTGACGACAAGCGGCTTGAGCTTTTTCTCGACCGCCTCGGCAAGCGCGGCGTCAAGGATCTTTCGGGCAACATCAAGCGTAAGCTCAGTCATGGAGGGGTTCCTTTGCGGGAGAGGACAGACCTTCGGATTTCGCACGATCCAGGCTCATGGCCAACACGCGCGCGGCATGGAGCGGGGAACGTGTGGTGCCATCCCTGATCTGGTGTCGGCACGAAGTGCCGTCAGCGACGATCAGCGTTGCATCGTCGGCGCGGCGTATTGCGGGAAGGAGAGAGAGTTCGGCCATATCGATCGACGCCTGGTAGGTGTCGGCGCCGTAGCCGAACGCGCCGGCCATGCCACAACAGCTCGACTCAATGCTTTCGACATTCAGGTCCGGGACAAGGCGCAGCACCTTTTCGACAGGTTTGAACGCGCCGAACGATTTCTGATGGCAATGGCCGTGAACCAGGGCTTTGTTGGCAATGGCGCCAAGCGGCAACCGCAAGCGGCCGGCCTCCGCTTCGCGCACCAAGAACTCCTCAAAGAGCAGCGCATGGGCACTGATGCCTCTTGCGATTTCGTCGGAACGCAATGAGAGGAGTTCGTCGCGCAGCGTCAGGAGGCAGCTCGGTTCTAGCCCGACGATCGGCACTCCGCGCGCTGCGAAAGGCGCGTAGGTGGCGACCAGCCGATCCAATTCGATGCGAGCCTGATCCACCATGCCGGCCGAGAGAAATGTGCGTCCGCAACAAAGCGGCCGGGCGCGATCGATGGGCCTCGGGAGATGAACGCGGTAGCCGCCCTCCACGAGCACACGCAGCGCGGCATCGAGGTTCTCGCGCTCATAGGTGCTGTTGAAGGTATCGGCGAACAGAACCACTTCATGGCCCTCTTCCGGACCAAAGACGTCCGCGTCCATCTTGAAGACATCGCGCCGGAATGCCGGCAGCGATCGCTTCGAACTGATGCCCGCGAACCTCTCGAACAGCGCCCGTAACGAGCGGCTGCTGTTGCGCCAATTGGCTAGCGGCGCGAAGCGCGACGCCAGACCTGCATAGCGGGGCAAATAGCCAACCAGCCGGTCGCGGAGCGAGAGTCCGTGGTTCGCCGCTCGCGCAGCCAATACCTCGATCTTCATCTTGGCCATGTCGACCCCGGTCGGACACTCATGACGACAGGCCTTGCAGGAGACGCAGAGCTTCAGCGTCTCCATCATCTCGTCCGATGAAAGCGCGTCAGGTCCCAACTGCCCGGAGATGGCCAGCCGCAACGTGTTGGCGCGTCCGCGCGTAACGTCCTTCTCGTTGCGTGTCGCGCGATAGGACGGGCACATCACGCCGCCCTCGAGCTTCCGGCAAGCGCCGTTGTTGTTACACATCTCGACAGCGCCCTGGAAACCTCCGCCGGCGCCGGGATAGGCCGACCAGTCGAGTACGGTTTTCAGCTCGTTGACCTTGTACTGCGGCGAGTAGCGGAACAACGAACGATCGTCCATCCTTGGCGGGTCGACGATCTTGCCCGGGTTAAGCACATCGTTCGGATCGAACCGGTGCTTGATCTCCCTGAAATCGGCGACAATGCGCGCGCCGAACATCGTCTCGTGAAATTCCGACCGCACCAGGCCGTCGCCATGCTCGCCGGAATGCGAGCCCTTGTATTCGCGCACCAGGGTAAACGCCTCTTCGGCGATGGCGCGCATCGCCTTGACGTCCTTTTCGAGCTTGAGGTTAAGCACAGGGCGGACATGCAGACAGCCTTCGGAGGCGTGAGCGTACATCGTGCCGCTGGTGCCGTGCTTGGCGAAGACGGCGTTGAGCCGGTCGGTGTATTCAGCGAGATGCGGCAACGGCACCGCGCAATCCTCGACGAAGGAGACCGGCTTGCCTTCCTGCTTCATCGACATCATGACGTTGAGGCCGGCGGCGCGGAAGTCGGCGATAGCGCTCTGCAGGGCGGGTTCGACGATCTCGACCACGCCACCCCATTTGCGCGGCGGCTTGTCCCAGCCGAAGCCGAGATCTCCCATCAACTCGCCCAGTTGCTTCAGCCGCGCGAGATTTTCAGCCTGATCCTCCTGGGCGAATTCCACAACCAGGATGGCATCGGGATCGCCGCGCACGGCAGCGGCGATGACCGGTTTGAACATCGCGATATCGCGGCCGAGCGCGATCATCGTGCGGTCGACCAGTTCGACTGCGATCGGCCGCAGCTTGACCAGATGCTGGGCGGCGTCCATCGCCTCGTAGAAGCTGCCAAAATGACAGACGCCCAGCGCCTTGTTGCGGATCGTCGGCCACAGCTTGAGCTCGACCTTGGTAGTGAAGGCGAGGGTACCCTCGGATCCCACTAACAAATGCGCCAAGTTGTTCGGCGCATTGCGCGGCACCAGCGCATCGAGATTGTAGCCGCCGACCCGGCGCTGCACCTTCGGGAATTTGTCCGCGATCTCGGCCGCCTCACGCTCGCCGAGATCAAGCATGTCGCGAAACAGCGCAAGCCCGCTGTCCGGTGAATTCACGCGCGCGAGATCCCGCGGCACTTCGCCGAAATGCAGGAGCGTGCCGTCGGCAAGCGCAGCATCCATCGACAGCGTATTGTCGCGCATGGTGCCGTAGCGCAGCGAACGCCCACCGCAGGAATTGTTGCCGGCCATGCCGCCAATGGTGGCGCGTGAGGCGGTCGAGACGTCGACCGGAAACCACAGCCCATGCTTCCTGAGCTGGCGGTTGAGATCGTCGAGTACGATGCCCGGCTCGACCATGCAGGTTCGGTTCTCGACATCCAGCGAGAGGATTCTGTTCAGGTGCCGGGAGAAATCGATCACAATGCCGTGGTTAACGGTTTGGCCGCATTGCGAGGTGCCGCCTCCACGGGGAGTCGCGATCCGGCCGGCGTCGCGCGCGATCGTCAGCGCCCGTAGCGCCTCGTCCATGGTTCGGGGAACCACCACGCCCTCGGGCACGATCTGGTAGAACGAGGCGTCGGTCGCGTAGCGTCCGCGGCTGAAGGCGTCGAAAAGGACGTCGCCTGTAATCTCCCGGGCCAGGCGCGTAGCGAGCGCGCTGCTGCCAGCCGTTTTTTTGGTCTGTTCGGCTTTCATTGCCGGCGCCGGTCGGTTCTCGTGCATTGCACCATTCTCTTGCCTCCCAGGGACCGGCTTGGCAAGGCAAAGCCCTGCTTCTTATGCATTGATGGGCACCGTTGAGCGAGGGACAAGCCCGCAAAATGGTGATATTCGAGCGGCTCGCGACGCCAAGTTAGACCGGGAAGGACGCCTCATGACCCTGCATACTGGACGGCATTTTCTGCAGATTCCGGGACCGACCAACGTGCCGGATCGGGTTCTGCGGGCCATGGACATGCCGACCCTGGACCATCGTGGCCTCGAATTTGCGGAGCTCGGCCATGCGGTGCTGGCGGCCATGCAGCGGGTATTCCGGACCAAGCAGCCCGTGATCGTCTATCCGTCCTCGGGGACGGGTGCCTGGGAGGCCGCGATCGTCAATACGCTCGCCCCCGGTGACAAGGTGTTGATGTGCGAGACCGGCCAGTTCGCCGTGCTGTGGCGCGGCATTGCCGACAAGTTCAAGCTCGACATCGACTTCGTTCCGGGTGACTGGCGCCACGGGGCCGACCTTGAGCAGATCGACGCGCGGCTGTCCGCTGACCGCCAGCACAAGATCAAGGCCGTCATGATTGTCCACAACGAGACCTCCACTGGGTGCGTGACGTACCCGCTCGAGGTTCGCAAGATCATGGATCGGATCAACCATCCGGCGCTCTTGATGGTCGACACCATCTCCGGCCTCGGCTCGCTTGAATATGAACATGACGCCTGGGGCATCGACGTGTCGGTCGCGGGTTCCCAGAAGGGATTGATGCTGCCGCCGGGCCTCGGCTTCAACGCCGTTTCGGAGAAGGCGCTCGCGGTGGCCAAGGCCAATCCGGCGATGCGCTCCTATTGGGACTGGCAGGAGGTCATCGCCATCAACAAGGTGGGCACTTGGCCCTATACGCCGGCGACCAACTTGCTGATGGGCCTGAGAGAGGCCGTGAAGATGCTCGAAGAGGAGGGCCTCGAAAATGTCTTCGCCCGCCACAAGCGCCACAGCGCGGCGACGCGCGCGGCGATGAAGACGTGGGGGCTGGAGATCCAGTGCCAGGATCCCCAAGCGCATTCGCCGGCCCTGACCGGCGTGGTAATGCCGGAGGGCCATGACGCCGACAATTTCCGCAAGGTGGTGCTGGAAAACTTCGATATGTCGCTCGGGACCGGCCTCAACAAGATCAAGGGCAAGGTTTTCCGGATCGGCCATATCGGGCACTTCAACGACCTGATGCTGATGGGGACGCTGTCGGGCGTCGAGATGGGGCTGGACCTGGCCAAGGTGCCACATCGGAGCGGCGGCGTACTGGCGGCGATGGAAGTGCTCAAGGGGCGCGATGTCCTGCCGATGCCGAAGGCCGCCGTCGCCTGAGCTGGTTCAATAACAACAAAGAGGTCGCCATGAACGCTCCGGTCACTCCCAGCGAAGATCTGATCTATGCCGTCGAGGACGGGATCGCCAAGATCACTTTCAACCGGCCGCAGGCGCGTAACGCGTTGACCTTCGCGATGTACGAGCAGATGGCCTCGATCTGCGAGACCATCAATGGGGATCGCTCGATCAAGGCGCTGATCCTGACCGGCGCCGGTGACAAGGCTTTTGCCTCGGGTACCGACATCTCGCAATTCCGCGCCTTCAAGACCGCGCAGGACGCGCTTGACTATGAAGCGCGGATCGACCGTGTGCTCGGCGCTCTTGAGCAGTGCAGGGTGCCTGTCATTGCGGCGATTGCCGGAGCCTGCACGGGCGGCGGCGCCGGGATCGCGGCCTGCTGCGACATCCGGATCGGTACCGAAGCGACGCGGATTGGGTTTCCAATTGCGCGCACGCTCGGCAATTGCCTCTCGATGTCGAATATCTCACGCATCGTCGCGCTGATCGGTCCGGCGCGCACCAAGGATATGATTTTCAAGGCGCGCCTGGTTGAGGCACCGGAAGCGCTGGCGCTCGGCTTGCTCAATGAAGTCGTACCCGACGTCGCGACCCTGCAGCGCCGCGCTGACGAGACCGCAAAGCTCATTGCGAGCCACGCGCCGATCACGCTTGAGGTGACCAAGGAGGCGGTGCGCCGCATCCGCCGCACGCTGTCGCGCGATGAGGGAGAGGATCTGATCCTGCGCGCCTATATGAGCGAGGATTTTCGCGAGGGCATGGACGCCTTCCTCAACAAGCGCTCGCCGAACTGGAAGGGCAAGTAGGTATCATCGTCTTTTCTACGGTCGACGCTAGGCGGACGCTGCCACGAGCGCGGTGTGCGCTGGGCGGGCTCGCGGAGAGGACCGATTCCTCGCGATGGCTCTTACAATCTCATCCCAAAGTCAGTAGCAATGTGGCGGTTCGCGGCTTGAACTTCGCGTTCCCAGTCCGCACAATGGCGTCCGCAGGCATGCCCCTGATGTGCCAAATCCAAATAAAGACATAGGGAAGAGACGTGAGACATTTTGCAGGAGCCGCGACCGCTTTGGCGGCCGTTCTTATGACCGCGCCGGCACTTGCTACCTGGGAGCCGACCAAACCGGTCGAGATCGTCGTCGCTGCCGGAGCCGGCGGCGCCTCCGACCAGATGGCGCGCATGATGCAGGCAGCGATCCAGAAGAACAATCTGATGAAGCAGCCGATAGTGGTCTCGCTCAAGGGCGGCGCATCGGGTGCCGAAGCGCTGATGTACATGAAATCGAGCGAGGGTGATCCAAACAAGGTGCTGATCGCCTATTCCCTGATTTACATGCTGCCGCTGTCGGCCAAAATTCCGTTCAACTGGCGTGACCTCACTCCGGTATCGGTAGTCGCGATGGATCAGTTCGTGTTGTGGGACAACGCGTTGGGTCCAAAGACAGTGAAGGAGTTCATTGCGGCGGCGAAGGCTGCATCTTCACCGTTCAAGATGGGCGGCACCGGCTCCAAGCGTGAGGATCATGTACTCACCGTCTTCATGGAGCAGAAGACCGGCGCCAAGTTCTCTTATCTGCCGTACAAGTCCGGCGGAGAGGCGGCGACGCAATTGGTCGGGAATCACACCGAATCCAACGTCAACAATCCCTCTGAGAATCTGGAAGTCTGGCGCGCCGGCCAGGTGCGCGCGCTCTGCGTGTTCGATAAGGAGCGCATCTCCTACAAGACCAAGGTCACCGAAACGCAATCCTGGAACGATATCCCGACCTGCAAGGAAGAGGGGCTCGACGTCCAATACCTGATGCTGCGGGCGATGTTCCTGCCCGGCAAGGTCACGGCCGAGCAGCAGGCATTCTATGTCGACCTGTTCCAGAAAGTGACGCAAACGCCAGAATATAAGGACTATATGGAAAAGCAGGCGCTGAAGCCGATCTTCCTCACCGGCAAGGACATGGTGCAGTTCCTTGAGGAAGACGACAAGCTCAATGCCTCGCTGATGAACGAAGCGGGCTTCGTCGCGAAGTAGCGCGTCTCGGCAGCAGTCGGATTTCCGGTCTCATTTCTCCGCATGGCCGTAGCCGGCCATGCGGATACGGACATTTTCGATCTCTTCGGTAGGCAGCAGGCGCGGTTTCCCGATCTGCAGGCAGCCGTGATACTGCCGCGCCAGCGTTTCGACCTCGACCGCAAGCCACATGGCTCTCGCAAGCGATGGCCCGACGGCGATCATGCCGTGATGTTCGAGCAGGCAGGCCAGCCTTCCATCAAGCGCCTTGACGGCATGCGCCGAAAGTTCCTGCGTGCCGAATGTCGCGTATGGCGCGCAGCGGATCGTGTCGCCGCCGGCGCAAGCGACCATGTAGTGGATCGGCGGGATCTCCAGGCCCATGATGGCGAGGACCGTGCAATAGATGGGATGGGTATGAACCACGGCGTTCACGTCCGGGCGAGCGCGCAGGATATCCAAGTGGAAGCGCCATTCGCTCGATGGCCGCTGCTCTGGATCAAATGAACCGTCGAGGCCCATATAGACGATCTGCTCGGGCCGCATCGTCTCATAGGGTACGCTGGTCGGGGTGATCAGCAGGCCACCCTCGTGCCGCAGGCTGATGTTGCCCGAGGTGCCCTGGTTGATGCCGAGCGCATTCATGCGCAGGCAGGCATCTATGATGGATTGGCGTTTTTCCTTGTCGTTCATGGTTAACCTATCAAACGCCGTTTATGGCCTCGGAGAATGCTTGATTATTGCGTCGCAGTATAGTCGAACATTGCCTCGAAAGTCTGATCGGGAGAGGCCATGACCAGCGCTGTGCTAGGCATTATCGGCGGATCCGGCATCTACGACTTGCCGGGTCTTGAAAACGTCCGCGAGGAGGCGATCAGGAGCCCCTGGGGCGAGCCCTCCGCGCCACTTCGCTTTGGCACCATTGCCGGCCTGCCGATCGTGTTCCTGCCGCGGCACGACAAGGGGCACCGCCTGTCTCCCTCCGACATCAACTACCGAGCCAATATCGATGTCCTGAAGCGGGCAGGGGTCACCGACCTCGTATCGCTGTCGGCTTGCGGCTCGTTCAAGGAGGAACTGCCACCTGGCACTTTCGTGATCATCGATCAATTCGTGGACCGCACCTATAAGCGCGAAAGCTCGTTCTTCGGCAAAGGCTGCGTCGCCCATGTCTCGATGGCGCATCCGGTGTCGCCGCGCCTGCGCATTCATTTGGCAGCCGCCGCAGAGGCCGAAGGCATTCCGTTCGCGCGCGGCGGCACTTATCTGTGCATGGAAGGTCCGCAGTTCTCGAGCCTTGCCGAAAGTCTGACGTACAAGGAACTCGGCTACTCGGTGATCGGCATGACCAACATGCCTGAGGCGAAGCTCGCTCGCGAAGCGGAGATTTGCTACGCGAGCGTCGCGATGGTGACCGACTTCGATTGCTGGCATCCGGATCACGATGCGGTGACCGTGCAGGACATCATTCGCGTGCTTAGTTCGAATGCCGAGAAGGCCAAGGCGCTAGTGGCGCGGCTGGCAAAGGATTTTCCGCGCGAGCATGAGCCGTGTCCAATCGGCTCAGATCGCGCGCTTGAGACCGCGCTGATCACGGCCCCCGAGGCGCGCGATCCGGAACTGCTCAAGAAGCTTGATGCGGTGGCGGCACGGGTACTGCGCTCATGAAGGTCGACGGCCGACATTTTCGCACCATCTGGCTTGAGCCTGACCGCTGGTCCGTCGGCGCCATCGATCAGCGACGGCTGCCACATGAATTTATCATCGCGCGTTTAGTTAGCGCCGAGGAGGCTGCGGACGCGATCCGAACCATGCTGGTCCGTGGTGCGCCCCTTATCGGCGCCACCGCCGCTTACGGCATGGCGCTGGCCATGCACGCTGATCCGTCTGACGCGGCCCTGGATCGCGCGTACAAGCTGCTGATCGCGACGCGGCCAACCGCGATCAATCTGAAATGGGCGCTCGACCAGATGGCGGCTGCGCTTCGTCCGCTTGCGCCTTCCGTCCGCGGCGAGGCGGCTTACAAGCGTGCCGGCGAGATCGCCAATGAGGACGTCGGGATCAACCAGGCGATCGGTAGCCACGGCCTCGAAGTGATCGAGGCGATTGCTGCCACCAAGAAAGCCGGCGACACCGTCAACATTTTGACGCACTGCAACGCGGGCTGGCTGGCTACCGTCGACTGGGGGACGGCGACGGCGCCGATCTACCGGGCTCATGACATGGGGCTCAATGTCCATGTCTGGGTCGACGAAACGCGTCCGCGCAATCAGGGGGCCTCGCTCACGGCCTGGGAACTGGGTCACCATGGCGTCCCGCATACCGTAATTCCCGATAACACCGGGGGCCATCTGATGCAGCACGGCATGGTCGATCTGGCGATTGTTGGAACCGACCGGGTCGCAGCCAATGGCGATGTCTGCAACAAGATCGGTACCTACCTGAAGGCGCTCGCCGCGCGCGATAACGGCGTGCCATTCTATGTTGCACTGCCGTCGCCGACCATCGACTTTAGTATCAAGGATGGCCGAGAGATTCCGATCGAACAGCGTGCAGCAAGCGAAGTGACGCATATGAGCGGGCGCACGGCGGACGGGCGAATTGAGATCGTGCGTGTGGTCCCAGAGGGCTCGCCGATCGCCAATTACGGCTTTGACGTCACGCCGGCGCGCCTCGTCACTGGCTTGATTACCGAACGCGGCGTGCTCCGGCCCGATCATGCTGCACTTGCGAGCGCGTTCCCGGAGCGGACTGGTACGCGCTGAGCGCTGCATTGACGCCGGTTGCGTCAGCACGTATCCACGCTGGAGCGCCTGCCTGAGCCGTCCGCCTCATGTCTAATACCGATATTGAAATCGTCGTCGACGATCCGACTGCGCCCGAAGCTAATTCGCCTGCGGTGACCAGCAATCGCGCCGTGGACGCTGTCGTGTCGCTCGTGTTGCTCGCGCTTGCCGTCACGCTCGGATGGGATAATTTGCGCACCGGCGCGGCCTGGGATGCGACGGGCCCTGAGCCGGGCTACTTCCCGTTCTACCTCTCGATCATTCTTGGCGGCGCCAGCCTCTACGGTCTGTTTGTGGCGATGTTCTCGCGCAGGGAGGATTCCGAGACCTTCGTGACGCAAGCACAGCTTCGCCGGGTCATGGCGGTGTTCGTGCCGACGGTCTTGTTCTGCCTCGCCACGCAATTCCTTGGGCTCTATGTTGCGAGCTTCCTTTTGATCTCCGGCTTCATGCGCTTTGTCGGCAAGATCGCGGCGTGGAAGTCTCTGCTCACCGCTTTCATCTTCACCGCCGCGATGTTCGTGACGTTTGACATCGCCTTCGACGTCATCATGCCGAAGGGGCCGCTCGAGGCGGCTCTCGGCTACTAATCGATCGGCGGGACTTTCGGTCATGGAAGCTTTTGGCCTGCTCCTTCACGGCTTCGCCGTTCTCCTCACCTGGAAAACGCTGTTACTGATGATGGTCGGGCTTGTGCTCGGAATTTTCGTCGGCGTACTGCCTGGGCTTGGTGGGCCGAATGGCGTCGCGATCCTGCTGCCGCTGACGTTCACGATGGACCCGACCTCGGCCATCGTGATGCTATCGTGCATCTACTGGGGCGCACTGTTCGGCGGCGCCATTACCTCGATCCTCTTCAACATTCCCGGCGAAGCCTGGTCTGTGGCGACCACGTTTGACGGCTATCCGATGGCGCAGCAGGGCAGGGCGGCGGAAGCACTGACAGCGGCCTTTACCTCGTCCTTCATAGGCTCGCTGGTCGCGGTACTCCTGATCACATTCCTGGCGCCGATGATCTCGTCATTCGCGCTGAAGTTCGGGCCGCCGGAATTCTTTGCAGTCTATCTCCTCACGTTTTGCTCGTTCGTCGGCCTTGGCCGCGAGGCCAAGCACAAGACCGTCATCTCGATGTCGCTTGGCCTCCTGCTGGCCGGCGTCGGTATGGACACCGTATCCGGCCAGCTCCGCATGACCTTTGGCTCTACCGAGCTGCTCCGCGGCATCAACTTCCTGGTCGCGGTCATCGGTTTGTTCGGCATCAGCGAAATCCTGCTGACAATGGAAGAGCGTCTGGCGCTGCGCGGCCACGCCGCCGGCATCAGCCTGCGCGTGGTGCTGTCGGTCTGGAGAGACCTGCCGAAATACTGGGTGACGCTGGTGCGTTCGTCCTTCATCGGTTGCTGGCTTGGAATCACGCCGGGTGGCGCGATCGCCGCCTCGTTCATGGGTTACAACCTCGCCAAACGCTTTGCCAAGAACCAGGACAGTTTTGGCAAGGGCCGTATCGAGGGCGTATTCGCGCCGGAGACGGCGGCGCATGCGTCCGGCACCTCGGCGCTGCTTCCGATGCTTGCGCTTGGAATTCCCGGATCGGGAACCGCCGCCATCCTGCTCGGTGGCTTGATGGTGTGGGGTCTCAATCCGGGTCCGCTCTTGTTCGTCGAACACAAGGATTTCGTCTGGGGCCTGATCGCCTCGATGTATCTCGGCAACGTCGTTGGCCTAGTCCTGGTGCTGACGACGGTGCCGATCTTCGCCTCGATCCTGCGCGTGCCGTTTGCGGCGGTTGCGCCGATGATCGTGGTGTCCTGCGCGATCGGCGCCTACGCGATCCAGAACGCGATGTTCGACATCTGGCTGATGCTGGGCTTTGGCGTGGTGGGTTACGTCTTCAAGAAGATTGGCATTCCTCTGGCGCCGTTCACGCTCGCGTTAGTGCTCGGCAACCGTGCCGAGGATGCGTTCCGGCTATCGATGATCGGTTCCGGCGGCGATATGAAGGTGTTCTGGTCGAACGGGCTCGTCGGTTCGATCACGACGCTCGCAATCGTCCTGTTGTTCTGGCCCTTGATCGACAAGGCGCTTAGCGGCGCCACCCGACGGCTGCGGCCGGCGAAGGCGTAAAGCCTTATACGACCTTGCGCTGTCTGAGCTCGGCGATCTCATCTTTGCTGAAGCCGAACTCCGCCAGCACTTCGTCGGTCTGCTCGCCAAATTCCGGCGGGCGCGCCGCCATGGTGCTTGGCGTCCGCGAGAGCGTCACCGGCTGGCTCACCAGTCGGATGTGCCGGTTCTCTGTGTTCGGCACGTCCCGGGCGATGCCGAGATGTTTCACTTGCGCATCCTCGAACATCTGGTCGATGGAATAGATCGGGCCACAGGGCACGCCGGCTGCGTTCAGCTCGCTCACCCAGGTCCTCGGTGGATTTCTTCTGTGTCAGCTCGTTGATCTTCGCATTGAGCGCGTCGCGGTTCTTGGAACGCGCCGGCGCCGTGGCATAGTCGGGATCGCTGATGAGTTCGGGAGCCCCGATCGCCTGTGCGCAGCGTTCCCAGATGCGTCCGCCTGTCGTGGCGATGTTGATGTAACCATCCGACGTCTTGAACACGCCCGTGGGAATCGACGTCGGGTGGTTGTTCCCTGCCTGCTGCGCCACTTCCTTTTCCATCAGCCAGCGCGCGGCCTGGAAATCCAGCATGAAGATCTGCGCCTGCAACAGCGAGGTCTGTACCCATTGACCCTCACCCGATACGTCGCGTTCCAGGAGCGCCGTGAGGATGCCGATCGCGCAGAACAGGCCGGCTGCAAGGTCGGCAACGGGAATACCGACCCGCATTGGGCCGCCGCCGGGCGCGCCGGTCACTGACATCAGTCCGCCCATGCCCTGCGCAATCTGATCGAACCCCGGGCGTTTGTGGTAGGGCCCGTCCTGGCCGAAGCCGGAGATGCTACCATAGACAATGCGCGGATTGATTTGGCGGAGACTCTCGTAGTCGATGCCGAGCTTGGCTTTGACATCAGGCCGGAAATTCTCAACCACAACGTCAGCCTGTTCGGCCAGCCGCTTGAATACTTCGAGACCTTTTGGATCCTTGAGATTGAGCGTCATCGCGCGCTTGTTGCGGTGCAAGTTCTGGAAGTCCGAGCCATGCCGTGGGCCGCCCGGTTGCTCGCCGCCAGCGTCCTCCGTCAAGGCATCGATCTTGATGACATTGGCGCCCCAGTCCGCGAGCTGCCGCACACAGGTGGGGCCGGAGCGGACGCGGGTGAGGTCGAGAACGGTGAATCGGGACAGGGCTTGCGATGCATGCGGGACGGGCATTACGGGGGGCTCCGGATCGAACGGCGACGCTACAATAGCGCCGGACAACCTCCCGGCAAGGTCCGCCTCCCGCCGGCAACGGCATGGCGGACTTGATGTTTTGAGTGGGTTGGCGGGGATCGTGCAGGAAAGCGGCCGGGATCCGTTTTAGGGACACCCGCAAGGCTGGGTGCACTTTCCATATCCGGGTGGCCACTCCGCGCCAGTTGGCCTCTGTGGCCCGTTGTGGGCTGTGAGAGCCAGCTTGCCGCATGTTTCGGCACGAGGGCCAAGTATCGACATCCCATCGGGTTGCTGCTAGCCCCTCTGTACGCTAAAGAGGTCCCCGGACTTGATCGAAGAGCCAAACGCGCGCGGCAGAGAGAATGTCCCCGCGGGCATTTCGCCCCCGACCCGGGCACGAAGACTGCTTGCGGGTTGGTCCGCCAGCATTTTCCAGATGGTGCTCGGGATCATCCAGCAGGTCGCGCTGGTTCCTGTCTTTCTGCATTTCTGGAGCGGCGAGGAGCTGGCCGCCTGGTTCGTCATCTATGCGATCGGCAACCTTGTGCTGGTCGCAGATGGCGGCCTGCAGCTTCGTGCCATCAACCGCTTCTTCTCATTCAAGTCCAGCGTTGATTGCGACGGCCGCACCGCGACATTCTATGCTGCGATAATGCGACTCTACCTTTGGCTTAGCGTCGTGCTCGTCGGTCTGGTGCTGGCAGCGGTGCTGGCTGTTTCGCCGTCCACGGTGTTCCGGTTCGAGGCGATCGAGAATTTCGATGCTGCCTTTGTGGCGATGACGGCGGGTATGCTGCTCACGCTTCCGGCGGGTCTGGTGTCGGCACTCTATCGGGCGCGGGGCCTGTACGGCCGCGCTGTCTGGTTGCAGAGCTTCGGAACGCTGATCGGACAGGTCGCGCAGTTGGTTGCGATCGCTGCGACAGCAAGCTTGTTTGCCGTCACGTTCGCCTATGTCGCGATGCAGATATTGATTGCGGTCTATCTGATCACCATCGATGCGCCGCGCTTGCATCCATTCCTGCGCAAGGCGCGGGGCAGACGTCCGATACGCTGGATGGTCGGTCAGCTACGCAAGGCGGCGCCGTTCGGAATCGCTGGCGCGACCGAGCTGGCGCTGATGAACCTCCCGGTGCTCCTGGTCAGCGCGCTGGTGGCCGATCGCGTCGCTGTCGCACAATGGGGGTTGATCCGCGTTGCGGCTGGGCTATTGCGGGCGCTCTGCCTGCAGGTGACTCTTCCGCTGGCTGCTGAACTCGGCCACGACTATGCTGTTGGTGCGACCGAACGGTTGCGCGTGCTCTATGCCCGCGGTTCGGTATTTGTGGCGGTGCTCGCTAGTGCGGTCGTGTCGGGACTGTTGCCGTTTTGGCCTGATTTCTTCGTGCTCTGGACCCGCGGCGCCATTCCCTACGATCCGTTGCTGGCAAAGACGATGCTGATCGGCACCAGCGTGGCCGCGCCCGCGATCCTGGCGCTAAGCTATGCCAATTACAGCAACCGGGCCGATCTTCTTGTACGCAGCAAGGGGCTGCAGCTCATTGTCTTTCTCGTCTTATCGCTGCTGCTGATCCCGCAACTGGGCCCGCTGGGCGCGGCGGCTGCGATCGTAGCGAGCGATCTCCTGGTTCAGTTCGGCCTGTTGACGCTTGTCATCATGCGTCAAACGCTCAAGCACCCGTTCCGTCACCTGATGTTTCTGGCGGGGGTCATGGGTGCGACGATAGTGGCTGGATGGGGGTTGGGAATTATGATCCGTTCCACGATACCCTGGACTGGCATGCAGCGCTTCGTCGCGGAATGTGCGATCTGGCTGGCGGTTGCAGGAGTGGCGGCGATCCCCCTGCTGATTGGAAATATCCGCGCAAAGACAATCGCGATTATTTCCCGATAGGAACGCGTGCGGTCCTCAATAGATCCGAGGGTAGCGGCGGTATCGAAGTCTCAGAAGGTGTTGCGCGAACTCGCGATGTCCGTCGTGGATCTGGCGCGCAAAATATTCGAGCCTCTCTTTGCCCGCGGTGGCGAGCCGGGCACGTTCCTCGGGTAGGCTGGCCTTGACGATGGCTTCTGCCAGCGAAGCGGGATTGTCGTAATCGAACAGAATGGCGGCATCGCCGGCTTGCGCCTCGAAGTCTTCGGGATAGATCACGGGCGTGCCAACCGACCAGGCTTCGAGCGGCGGCAGATTGGTCGGACCGAAGTAGCTTGCCATCACCAGTGCTGCTGCGTTGCGATAGAGCGGGGCGAGTTCGATAGAGGGAACAAAGCCGAGGATACGCACGCGGTCGCCAAGGCCGAGTTGCGCGGCTAAGGCTTCGATTGCGTTACGCGAACCGCGATCCGATCCGCATAGCACCAGCGTTGTCTGTATCCCGTGCTTCTGCAGCAAACTCATCGCCAGCAGGATGGTTGCGTGATTCTTATGAGACCAGAACTGGGCGGGGTAGAAGAGATAACCGGGCTCTAGGCCGTACTTTCGCAGGATCGCGGCGTCCGCGTCCGTTTGCTCGCCAGCCGAAATCGAGCGTGCCACATAGGGTGATGGCGAAAACGGGATACAAACCGCGCGATCCTGTTCCATCGCGTAGCGACGGCACAGCGCATCAATCACCTCTTTGGCGTTGGCGACGACCAAAGCCGCCTTGGTGCTGGCGCTGCGAAAGACGATTTCGCGACGTTCGAACTCGGCGAATTCACGCGCCTCGTCGAATTCCGGCGAATCGCGATGGCAACCGTCGAATATCGTGATGATGAAAGGCAGCTTGTAGAGCACGAGTTGCCAGTTCGATGTCGTCAGGAAATAGACGATATCGACATGCTCCCGGATCAGCCGCTTCTCCAAGGGCGGGCATAAGTGCAACGCGTACTGCAGGAGGTCGAACCACCCGCAATATTTCAGGAACAGGAACAGCCGGTCGAACCAACCAATCCGCAACAGCGTGGCCTCGATGCCGAGTTCGGACAGGATGGCGATGTTGTTGGGCTGGGTGGTGAAGACGGTCACGTCAATATCGACTGTCTTCGCCCAGCCGCGGAGCCATGCGATATCGCTAAGCCCTTGCTGGAAGCCGCCGCCGACCTCGAGTGGCAACTCCAGCACGACGCCAACGTGAAACTGCTTCACAGTTGAACCGTCTTTTTCCTGGCGATGGAATAAGCCGCCCAGTCTCGCGAGTTCGGCGGGCTGGTCGTCGACAGCCACGCATAGTGACCGATTGGCTCGAAACCGGTCGCGCCGAGAAGCGCCTCGACCTCGAACGGAAACCAGTAGCGGAGGTAGTGTGCTTCGTCGATCCGATGGATCGTCGATTGCGCAATGTCCTCGCAGAACAGCGTGTAGTTGACCTGAACGGTCGCGCTGGCCTCATTATGGTTGGACTGGGCGATCCGGGTGATGCGCAGCGGCGCGCGTTCAACGACCTTGACGCGGGTTTCAACGCTTTGCGCGAGTACGGCGCCGCCATACCAATAGTCGAACAGGAGAATACCGCCCGGCTTGAGTGCGATGGCTGCACTCGCCAGCATGTTCTGAAGTCTTCCCCGGCTGGTCTGGTAGCTCGCCACATGGAACAGGGCGACCGCGGCGTCGAAATCCCGCTCCGGGCCGGATTCGCAGACGTCCCCCTGCCGAAATCGAACGTGTTCCGAACCGCCTCCCGTACGCGCCTCGGCCCGGCGGATCATGTCTGCGCTGATGTCGACACCGGTGACTGTCCATCCCATGCGCGCGAACTCATGGGCGTGCACGCCGGTGCCGCAACCGAGATCGAGCAACGTACCGGGTGTAGCGCCATGACGACGGAGTTGCACGTCCACAAAGGATGCTTCCGCGGCATAATCCTTGTCCTGATAGAGCAGGTCATACCACGGCGCGTAGCGTTCGAAGGCGCTCAAGCAAGGATCTCCTTCAGCGCCTGTGCGGATCGCACCATCTGGTCGTCCGTCAATCCAAGGCCGCTCGGAAGATAGAAGCCGCGGCGCGCGATCCGTTCCGCGTGAGGATGCGAGTCGCTCGCGAACAGGCCGGCTCTGCGCAGGACGGGCTGTTCATGCATGCACCAAAAGAAGGGACGGGTGCCGATGCCCTTGCCGGCGAGCCGGCGCATCGCTTCCTTGGCGTCGAACTCGACCGCGTCTTTCAGGACGACGCCATACACCCAATAGATGTTGTCAGCGTAGTTGGTACGGGGGATAGGGCGCCGGATCAGATCGACCCCTTCCAGAAGCTCGTCATAGCGTCGGCCGGTCCGGCGCTTGATGTCGATCATCTCGCCTAGCCGCTCGGTCTGGGCGACGCCGAGAGCGGCCTGCAGGTTGGTCATGCGCGCGTTCCATCCAAGCTCGTCATGGACAAAGCGCTGCTCGGGCTTGAAGCAGAGATTGCGGAGACTGCGCAGCCGGTCGGCGAGTTGCGCGTCATCGGTCAGGATCATCCCCCCTTCGCCTGTCGTGACGTGCTTATTCGGATAGAAGCTGAACGTGCTCACGTCTCCAAAACTGCCGCAGGGCTGGCCGCGATAAGTCTGGCCGTGCATCTCGGCGGCGTCCTCGATCACGCGAAGGTCATGCTTGCGCGCAAGCTCAAGGATCGGGTCGAGATCGACCGGCAGGCCATAGATATGCACCACCATGATCGCGCGGGTTCTTGGCGTGATCGCCGCTTCCACTGCGTCCGCAGTCATGTTCCAGGTGTTCGGATCGCAGTCGACCACGACGGGAACAAGTCCGGCGCGGACCACCGCGGATGCGCAACTGATGATCGTAAACGTCGGAATGATGACTTCGCTGCCCGGCTCGAGCGAGAGCGCGTGAACGGCAATATCGAGCGCAACGGATCCGTTGGTGACGGCGACGCCGTGACGGCGTCCCGCGATCTGCGCCATAGCCGACTCAAAGCGTGGAATGAACGGACCTTCGGAAGATATCCATCCGGTGCGAACGCACTCGGCCAGATATTCAGCTTCGTTTCCGTTCAGGAGTGGGGTGTTGACTGGAACGAAATCCTGCGTCACGCAATCGGACCCTTGATCCGCTTCACCACAGCCGGCGCCTCGGGGAAGCGCGTCTTGTCGCCTTCGCCCGCATAGGGACCCTGCTTGATTTCAATCATCTCAAGCGGTTCCAGCACCTCGAATCCATGGGCGCCGCTGCAAAGAAGAATGATGTCTCCGGCCGAGAGCACGCGGCTCTCCAGATATTCTTCGCTCTCGGTGTAGAAGTCGACCTGCAGCTTGCCTTTCTGGATCACCAGCACTTCCTGGGTGTAGTGAACCTCGCGCGTCACCTTGTTGTGCCGATGCGGAGCAATGCTCTTGCCCTTTGGGTGGCTCATATAGGCAAGCTGCTGCGACAATTCAGGCGTGGAGAAAAATGTGATCCCCGGTTCCCGAAAGGAGGCGCGAACAATGATCGCGTAAAGCTGATCGTTAAAGCGACAGTGTTCGACGCTATCCATCGGCCGGCCGAAAAAGGTGAGTAAAATCAACCGCAAAGCGGCTATTTTGAGGGCAATGTGGCTGCTTTGCCCCCCGGCGTCAAGGAAATATTCCGTCCATCCTGTCGCGGCGGAGGGCTCACGAATTTTCGACGGCTGCCAGGATTCCGCGGGTTCGTTCGCGGTAATTGTGCGCCGTCAGCGTACGGCGCTGACCGGCAGCAGCGATCTCCTTTCGCGCCGCATCGTCGGCGAGATATCGCTCGATCTTTTCAATGCAGTCGTCGATCGAGCGCCACGCCACGACTTCGC
Source organism: Bradyrhizobium sp. 31Argb (assembly GCF_043638955.1). Classification (NCBI taxonomy): domain Bacteria; kingdom Pseudomonadati; phylum Pseudomonadota; class Alphaproteobacteria; order Hyphomicrobiales; family Nitrobacteraceae; genus Bradyrhizobium; species Bradyrhizobium sp. 31Argb. The sequence continues at coordinate 74,738 of NZ_JBEGDB010000007.1, forward strand.
GGCCCGGGTCGAACAGCGTGTGCAGATTCTCCTTGAGGTCGGTGAGCAGAAACGTGCCGACGCCGGTCGCTTCGAACAGCCGCACATTTCCGGCCTCCTGGCCGGCCATGTCGATGTGGGAGTTCAGCGTGATGCGCGAGCGCCGTAGCGCCTGATACATCTCAGTGCCCCAGGCTTCGCCTTGAAAACGGCGATGCAGGGGAGAGGAGGCGGGGAGGCCTGGCGCGATATTGCCGAACAGTTTGAGGTCGTAGCGCGCGGCAACCGCCTCCAATAGTGCGATCCGTTGCTGATGATCGGCTGAGACGGTGCCGACGAAGGAGATGTCGACATCCTGCGCCGGCGCCGGAGGTAACGCATCGAGGATGGCGGGCTCGAAGGCGAGATGGCTGACCTCGGCGCGGACGCCCTGGCCTCGGAAAAACTCGACCGTGGCGACCAGTTGGGAGATCAACAGGTCATAAACCCGCCAGTCCTCGCCACGGGTCGGCGAAATCCCGATCTGGCCGACCAGTTTAGGCTTGCCAATTCCCTTGATGCGACGCATCAGCGGGGTATCGATGTGAAACGTATCCTGGTTCAGCACCAGATCCGGCCTGAAATCCTCGATCTGGGCGAGCAGGATTTTTTCTGCCTGTGCGTCGAGCTTTGGGCTGAGTCCAATCTTGCGAGCGAACGGCCTCAACATCGGCTTGAACGGCGCGACCGCCTGCAGCAGCCAAGCAGGAAGCCTGTTGCTGGCGCCCATGGCCGGCTCGGAGACTGCCACGGCCATGCCATGCTCCCGCGTCCAGGCTGCCTGCAGCCAGGGGTTATTGACGTGGATCTCCGCTGCGGAGTGGCTCAGCGCGGCGAAATTCCTCGAGTAGAAGTCGGCGACACCGAACAGGCTGTTGTTGCGTGCGGCCATTTGCGTGGCGTAGGACGCATTCGCAAGGCCAGCCTCGCGGCGATAGAGCCAGGCCAGGAAGCTCGGGTAGTCCGCATTGAGTATCAGGATACGCATGATTTGCTGGATGCGCGGGACACGACGCGTCGAGCCGGTCGCGCGGAATCGAGTTTCTCCTCAGCACTATTCGCTGACGGAATGAAGGTTGTGCGGCGTAATGTACCAAAGCAGATACAGGATCGCCAGACCATGCGTTAGCAAGACAGTCGACAGCGGGACGTTGAGCAGGACCTGAGCCACGATCGCGCTTGAGGTGAGAATAAAGCGCGGCGGGAATCCCGCAGACAGCCGGCTCCCCAGAGCAATGATCAATCCGCACAGGAAAATGGCAACTGGAGCAAGATAGGGGCCCGCCGACGCAATGCCTTCAGTAGCAAACAACGAGGCATTGAAGAAACCAAGGTGGTAGGTTTGCTGCATCAGCACGGACAGCGGCTCTTGATACGCGCATGACACAAAAGGTTTGATGATCCAAATTTGGCAGAAGTGGGTAAAGCCGTGGGTTGAAAAATAGTGGCTGTAGAAGTCCAAGGCCGTGGACGGTATCGCAATCATTCGAAAGTTCACGAGCAGAAAGTAGGACGTGGCTCCGAACATCACAAGGAGGATTCCGGAGAGCGTCGGCAGAAGCAACGAAAGGACTATAGATGTTCTGGCTTCGAGGAGCGAGGCCAACAGCGCCATGAAGATAAGCCAAAATGGCGCGAACAGGGCCACCTTTGCCAGAGTGATAGGATAAAGAAGAAGCAAGAGCAATAGAGCAGCTGTCGCGCCCCAACGGTTCCTGCGCTCGAGAAAAGCCGCGAACGCGAATGGTAGAAGGACGGTCGAGTTGATCGAAAGTAGATACCTTAGTGGGCTCGGAAAATTGAGATCGTTTCGGAAGTCATAAATTGATAAAACGCTCACTAGCCTGAAGTTGTAGTAGGCGCCAGCCGCCACTGTGACTGCGGCGACCAGGAGTATGAAAGTTAATGCCGTGTCGCTACCCCGCTTTGAGAGCACAAACGTCTGTTTGATGGGCGACGAAATGAATAAGGCAGGAAGAACAAACGCAAATGTGGAGGCCGCAACAGAGGCCCCGTACAGTATGTGGTCATAGTTTAGGTCTGAAAAAGAATTCAGCCACATGTACCCGAGCGCCATCATGTAAAGGTAGAATGCGATGACGTAGCCAAAGCTGATACGCGCCAGGCAAAAAAGAATCGCGAAGGGTGCCACAATCCCTGCGCAAAGAATTGCGGTCAGCAAGTTGTTCGCATCATACCGTATATGAAAGGCGGCGGGATCTAACTTGGCCGGATCAAGTAACGGGACAATCGACTTGACCTTTGCGATAGCAACGAGATTCAAGCATTGAATTGCGATTTGAGCGCTCAATAGGACAAACAAACCATAGAAAGCGCACTTATGAGTGAGCACCAAATGAACTTTGCTGATTCTGGTCTGACCATGGAGCATGGGCTTGAAAGCAATCGGTTGCGAGTGGCTAGCAGTCGAACTAGTGTCGTTCTTGCATCCTATCAGCTTCGCTAACATGGCAGAAGACGGAGTAAGCTTCTAGGTGTGCTCAAGTATTCTGATGTGAGCCGATGGATACTGAAGAACTGTACCGGTAGGTCGGAGCAAATACCAGTGCAATCAGGCGGAGCTTTGGTTCTAGAGTATACGCGCACGGCCACCTCGATCGCCGTCGTTCCAGATGGAGAAACCATGTGAGTAGGCATACAATCGTCTCCGAACTCGCCCGCCTGTAGGGGGTAACTTTCAAAATTGTCTGTGCCATGTGATCTGAGTAGGGAAAGGAGCAATCTCAACGGCGCAAACTGTGAGATGTGAAGGCCGACTCTCCCGACAGAAGGGGTCGTAGTTCAGGTCTGTGAAGCAATTGAGCCAGAGATACTCGATACCGCTGTCTTCAGGTGGAAGCCTACAAAATATCCGATCGTAGGGTGCGAAAGTGAAGCTGATTCCGACAAGCGCGTAAGCCGGAATGATAGCGATCGTGAAATGGACCCCGATTGTGGGACCACGTGCTTAGTTGGAAGGGGCTGCTCCGTTTGATAGACGGAGCGCATGATGA